>CAZMPR010000123.1:0-4937 GCA_964568265.1 uncultured Clostridiaceae bacterium
AATTCTAAAGGGTTAACTGCCTTGCCTTCAACCCAAATCTCAAAATGCAAATGAGTGCCGGATGTAAAGCCAGTATCTCCTACCTCCGCAATTATTTCACCCTGTTTAACTTTTTGTCCTTCTTTTACGGTGATTTTTGAACAGTGTGCGTACAATGTATCATAAATCCCATTTTTTATTCTTAAAAATTTCCCTAAATCAACGTCATCTCCAATTTCCACAACTGTACCATCAATGGTTGATTTTATTTCATCGCCATAATCCCCGTATATATCTATACCGTTATGCTGCTTGACCGTGTTAAATACAGGATGTATCCTTTCGCCGAAAAGTGATGTAATTTCACCTTCCAAAGGTGTTATAAATTCCGATGCCGATGCACTTGTCTCCAACACGCTATGCCCGTTTAAGTCTTCGATTATATCTTCTGCTTTTGATGTGCTTAAAGCCTTTATTACACTGTCTATTTTTCCTAAATCCATTTTCCAATTCAAAGTACTTTTTATACCATGGGTTATACTTTTGGCTATAGTTAAATTGACGGAATTTATAAGCAGAATAAATGCTAAAATCGCTAAAGAAATAAAAACCTGATATAAGAGCCTGTCTAAAGGTGTTTTTTCTTTTGCAAATGATTTACTTCCGAACATGTCTCCTATTCTTCTATATTCATTCAAATATGACGGCTTTGACGGTGTTTCTCTGTTGTCCATATGCATCTCCTCCTATGCTTTTCTTTTAAAATATATGGATAACAAAGAATAATTATGACAGCTATCGTATATTTTCTTTCATTTTCCGAATAGGAATATTAGCAACCAAAGCGGGCACAGTAGCGCCGTCTTTTTCTCTTTTGGTCCTGGTCATTTTGATTTCCAAACCGGCTTCATCTATCTCAATATAATCTGAAATAACGTCTATTAATTCGCCTTTTATCATCTCTAAAAACCTTGGAGAAACATTCGCTCTGTCGTGAATTAACAGAAGCTGTAATCTGTCTTTTGCTATTCCTTTGCTTCCTTTATCCGATTTGCCGAAAAGCTTAAAGAAATCCAATACTATCCCTCCTATTTCTTAACAAATCCAAAAATCCTTGCTATTTTAGCTATCAGACCATCATCCGTATCAAAGCTCATAAAGGGTATATTTTCGCCTAATACTCTTTTCACTATATTTCTGTAGGCTTGTCCTGCCATAGATTTATCATCGGATATTGCAGGCTCCCCTCGATTTGTTGATATTACAATATGCTCATCATCAGGCACTACACCCAATAAGTCTATGGCCAAAATATCAACGATATCGTCAATATTCATCATGTCTCCCCTTTTTACCATGTCCAATTTCAACCTATTAATAAGCAACTGAGGGTTTTTTAAATCATTGGCTTCCAGTAAGCCGATTATCCTATCTGCATCTCTTACGGCGGAAACCTCCGGTGTTGTTACAACAATTGATCTGCTCGCACCGGCTATGGCATTTTTAAAACCTTGCTCAATCCCCGCAGGAGAATCGACTATAACATAATCAAATTCCTCCGCCAGTTCTTTTGTAAGTTTCATCATCTGCTCGGGATTAACGGCTGACTTATCTTTCGTTTGTGCTGCAGGCATGAGAAAAAGATTGGGGAAACGTTTGTCCTTTATCAACCCTTGTTTCAACCTGCATAAGCCTTCCACCACATCTACCAGATCATATACTATCCTATTTTCCAAACCCATTACTACATCTAAATTGCGAAGGCCTATATCGGCATCCAATAGTACCACACTTTTACCTTCTAAGGCTAAACCTGTTCCTATGTTTGCCGTCGTAGTTGTTTTTCCTACGCCTCCTTTACCTGAAGTTACTACTATGACTTCCCCCATGATCATACCTCCAATGCATATTGCTGTTTTATTATTTATATAGTGTCCGGACTCTATGTATATACTGTTAATCAATAAGGTTCAATAACTATCATTCCGCGCCTGACTACGGCTATTTCCGGAACAGCAGACTTATATTGTATTCCGTCAGGAGACCTTGCAATAATATCACCGATTCGAAGCTGAACCGGCTCCAATCTGAAGGCTGCAATATAAGCATCATAATTACCTGTAAAACCTGCATGAGCTGTTCCTCTTATGGCACCCATTATCATTATGCTGCCTGCCGCTTCGAGATGGGCTCCCGGGTTAACATCCCCCACAATAGTTATATTTGATTCACTTTTTATAAGCTGTCCCGACCTTATTGTACCTTGTATAAAAAGTCCTTTTTCTTCTTTCCCATATTCAGATCCTAAAACCTTGGTAAATTTCTTTGCTTTTTCGTCAGCATCGTAAAGATTGCTATTATACATGGTATCATATTCGTCGGCTACTTCCATGCCGTATTGGTTTTCTATGATATCCTTAAGTTCAGAGTATTCTTTCTCTGAAATGTTTTTTCCTATAAAATTCTTTATTTTTGCACCTTCGAAAAACTTTTTAGAGGGTTTTATCTTCTTCTCCAATTGCTCTATTATTTCACTTATGCTTGACTCTTCTTTCAGCATGATATACAAACCGTCTTTCGTTCCCTTAAAAACAATTTCATTTTTTATCATTAGCGTACCCCCTGAAGTAAACTATCTTACTATTTTCTATAAAAATGCTAAAATTCCTCCTTTGCAATACAATTTACATTCTTTGTATCTTAGGGAAGCAACTCATCATAAGGCAAAATCTCATCTCCGGACTGCTCCGGAGCAAGATATTCTTCAATTATTGCCCGGGCAATAGGGGCGGAACCTGCTCCGAATCCGCCTTGAAAAACTACTGCTGCTACAGCTATTTCAGGTTTATCATAAGGTGCAAAACCGACAAACCAAGCATGATCATTGTATTTGGCATATAATTTCGGATTTTTGATTGGGTCAGGCCTGTATTTCCCCGCTTCCGCAGTACCCGTTTTACCGCATATCGGTACTTTGCTGTTCACAAAGCTGCTCCACGCAGTACCTCCTACTTCATTTGTTACTTTAAACATACCTTTTTTAATAATCTCCATATCTTCTTGGGTTACATCAAGTTTTTCTATAATTTCCGGTTCCTTTTCAAACACAATATTGCCGTCATGGCTTAATACTTTTTCAACAATATAAGGCTTATATCTGGTTCCCCCGTTTGCTACTGCTGCAGCATAATTGGCCAATTGCAGTACGGTAACATTATTCAAACCTTGACCTATGGCGGCATTTAAAACATCTCCGGGGCGATATTTGCTTTCGGTAATATACCAAATGATTTTATCTATGGTTTTATCTTCAGTTACACCCAGTTCCCTGATCCTTTTTTTCATTTCGGCATAAAATTGATAAGTTGATTGCCCTGATAACGGTTTTTCATTTATCATGGCTTTGATGCTTTCCCTGGTTTCTTCATCATTCAGCTTTATTGTATAAGTGAGATAACTGTCAATATACCCTTCATATAAATCTTTTTTATGCTGGGGACCTTCTACCATGCCTTTTGACTCGTAAGGCAGCTCAATACCGGTATATTGCCCAAAACCCAATTTATTTGCATAGTCTTCAAATATTTCGCCTCCCAGTCTCCTTCCGGTTTCGAAAAAATAATAATTGCATGACTTTTTTATGGCATTCAGTATATCCGTGGGGCCGTGTATCGCGCCGCCGGAATCGGAAGGAGCAATCCCCGGTATGGTTGTATATCTGCCTTTGCAATATATATATTCTTTATTATTTATTTTACCTTCGGTAAGGCCAGCAATAGCGGTAAGCAATTTCATGGTGGAACCCGGCGGTAGAGGATAGGAAATAGCGTTATTTATTAATGGTCTTGGCGCATAACTGTCTGCCGTAGTTGGATGCAATGCTTTCCAATCTTCATTTGATATACCCGAGGCAAACAGGTTCGAATCAAATTTCGGTTCGCTTGCTAACGCAAGCACTGCGCCTGTATTCACATCAAGGGCAACTACCGCGCCGGAATAAGTTTCGGGAAAAGGCTTTTTACTCCTGGCATCTTCTATGGTATTCCTCAATACGTCTTCTGCTATTGTTTGAAGTCTCGAACCGGTAGTAAGTACCACTGTATTACCCGGTACCGGTTCTATTACATCAATGGTATCAATTAATGAACCTCTGGCGTCAACTTCTATTTGTTTGGAACCGTCGATGCCTTTTAAGTATTCCTCCATGGAATATTCGATTCCTGATTTTCCTATCATATCCTGCGGTGTATATCCTTTTTGAAACAAGTCTTCCTGATCGGGACTTATTTTACCCAAGTATCCCAAAACGTGACATAGAAAATCCTCATTTGGATATTTTCTTAAAGGTTTATCCATAATTTCTACGCCGGGAATAAAGACCTTACTCTCTTCTATCATTACTCTGGTTTCTTCTTTTATATTTGCCGCAATTTCAACAGGCACATAAGCAGGATACTTCTTCTGTCCCAGCAGATATTTCACCGACATTATTTTTTTTGCTTCTTCTTCGGTGTACTTTGACATATCTATTTTATATTTATTTACCATTTTCGCAAATACTTCTTCTGCGGTGCTGTTCTCATTAAACCCATTATTCTTTTTCCAAAACTCTTCTTCTATTTTGTAGTTAAATTTAAGTTCATCTAATTTAAACGGCAACTCAACTTCGAATTCGTTTTTTAATATAGAATATGCTTCAACGTCAACAGTATCATAAGAAATATTGTAATCCTGCTTTAGTTTTATAAAGGCTTCACCAGGTGTTGCCAAGGGTGAGATATCATACTTTTCCTTCCAAAGCATTTCCTCAACCTCATAAGTAAATCGAATTGGATTCAATAGTATTGGAATTTCATCCCTGTATTTATCTCCGTTCCTCTCCAAAATGTTAATGACCGTTAATGCAATATCATTTAAGGTTTCATACATCGGAGTTTTGTTAGGATCACCAGTTGCAT
>CAZMPR010000124.1:0-4916 GCA_964568265.1 uncultured Clostridiaceae bacterium
GCAATATGCCGAAGAACAAGGAATCCAGGCAAGCAATTTAAGGGATATGTATAACAGATATAGTTAAGCCCTGCGGTTATGAAAAAAGATTTGCAAAAGATTGACAACCATATGTCTCTGCTATATAATTTGAGATAATTTAATATATTGCTATGAGGCGGATAAGTAGACTATGCTTAAGACAGAGAGAGGAAGGAAGCTGAAATTCCTCAAATAATAGTTGAAGCTACTGCTGAGCATCAAAAAGACGGAGCAGCCGTTATACTGCACGGTTACAACCGACAAAGCGGCCATTTGGCAAATAGGGTGGTACCACGAAGAGATTCCTTCGTCCCTAATACAGGGATGAGGGATTTTTATATTTATGTATAGGAGGATGAATATGAACAAATACGGATTAAATGAAATAAGAGAACTATTTTTAAAATTTTTCGAGACCAAAGAGCACTTAAGGTTAAAATCCGCCTCATTGATACCTGAAAACGATAAAAGTTTATTGTTGATAAATTCCGGAATGGCACCATTAAAACCTTATTTTACGGGGCAAAAAACTCCGCCCCATAAAAGAGTAGCCACATGCCAAAAATGCATAAGAACTCCGGATATAGAGAGAGTGGGCAAAACAGATAGACACGGTACCTTTTTTGAAATGCTGGGGAACTTTTCTTTTGGCGACTACTTTAAAGACGATGCGATAAAGTGGGCATGGGAGTTTTGCACGGAATGGCTGAAGCTGCCTGAAGAAAAACTATGGATAACCATATATGAAGATGATGATGAGGCCTTTGAAATTTGGAATAAAAAAATCGGTATTCCCAAAGAAAAAATTGTAAGAATGGGTAAAGAAGATAATTTCTGGGAGATTGGCTTAGGCCCCTGCGGTCCCTGTTCCGAAATATACTATGATAGGGGAGAAGAATACGGCTGCGGCAGTTCTGATTGTGCAGTAGGATGCGAATGTGACAGGTATATGGAATTTTGGAACTTAGTATTCACTCAGTTTGATAAAGACGAAGAAGGAAATTTTAATAAGCTGGAACATCCCAATATTGATACGGGCATGGGGCTGGAGAGAATGGCCTCTGTAATGCAAGGAACAAAAAGTATATTTGAGGTAGATACTTTAAACTATATATTGAAATACATCTGTGAGCTTGCCGGAGTTCGGTACAGAGATAATGCAAAGACGGATGTTTCAATCAGGGTAATAACAGATCATATCAGAAGTGTTACTTTTATGGTATCCGACGGAATACTGCCAAGCAACGAAGGCAGAGGCTATATATTAAGAAGACTGCTGAGAAGGGCTGTAAGGCACGGAAAGCTGCTGAATATCAATGGCTCCTTCCTCGGCAAAGTAGCAAGAAAAGTTATAGAAATAGGCTGTGATGCATATCCGGAATTAAAGGAAAGAGAAGAATACATCCTAAGTATTATCGATATAGAGGAAAAACGTTTTGAAGAAACACTGGAACAGGGTCTTCACATATTAGAAAACTATATGAGTCAATTGGATAAGGAAGGTGCCCTATCCGGGGAATCTGCCTTTAAATTATATGACACCTATGGATTTCCTTTGGATTTAACGAAAGATATATTAGAGGAAAACGGATTCTCAGTGGATGAAGCCGGATTTGAAAAAGAAATGAAGCTGCAGCAGGAAAGGGCAAGAACAGCAAGGGAGGATACAGATGCGGAGGCTTGGAAAGAAGAAATTTATTCAAAGTTAAGCAAAAGTGTAAAGGCTACCGAATTTGTGGGCTATGACAGTTATACTGCCGATAGTATTATAGAGGCAATAATTGCAGATAATAACATAGCGGAAAAAGCAAATAAAGGCATGGAAGTCAGTATTATACTTGATAAAACACCTTTCTACGCAGAGAGCGGCGGACAATTATCTGACATAGGCTTTATAAAATCTGATGATTACCTTTTAGAAGTATATGATTGTAAAAAAGCAAATGATATTTTGCATGTTCATAAATGCAAGGTTTTAGAAGGGGAAGTAAAGGTCGGAGATAAATGCTCTGCAAAGATTAATGTGCAATACAGGCTATCTGCGGCAAGGAACCATACGTCGACTCATCTGCTTCATAAGGCTTTGAGAAATGCATTGGGGAATCATGTAGAGCAGGCAGGCTCTTTGGTTAGCAGCGATAGACTGAGATTTGACTTTACTCATTTTAAACCCATAACCAAAGAAGAGTTAGATTCCATTGAAAGAAAAGTAAACGAAGTGATATGGAACAGCGAAGAAGTCACTGTTACGGAAACGAATATGGAGAATGCAAAGAAGATGGGGGCCATGGCTTTATTTGGAGAAAAATACGGTGATGAGGTCAGAGTTATAAAAATTGGAGACTACAGCACTGAACTTTGCGGTGGGACTCATCTGAAGAATACCTCTCAAATAGGAATGTTTAAGATAGTTTCCGAAGGCGGTATTGCAGCAGGTGTAAGGCGAATAGAGGCAATAAGCGGCATAAAACTTTATGAACACTTACTGGAAAAAGAAAATCTTATAAAAGATATCGGCACAACATTAAAAGTTAGCGAAAAAGATATATTAAATAGAATAGAATTTAATACAAAACAGATTAAAGAACAGGAAAGAGAGATTAATCAGCTTAAGAATCAGATTTCCGGCTCTTCTATAAATGATTATATTTCAAAGGTTAAAGAAATAGGCGGTGTAAAATATTTAACCACTGAGGTAAGCGGCTTGGATATTGATGGCATGAGGCAATTAGGTGATAAGCTGAGGGATAAAGTAGAAAAAGGGGTAATAACTCTGTATTCAATGGAAGAGGAAAGAGCAGTTTTCTTGATAATGGCAGATAAAAAAGCTACAGCTTCGGGAGTCCATGCCGGCAATTTGATAAAAGAGATTGCAAAAATGGGCGGCGGAAGCGGCGGAGGCAGACCGGATATGGCACAGGGGGGCATAAAGGATTCGGGCAAAATAGAAATGATAACAGGGAAGATACCACAAATAATAGAGAGTCAAATAAAATAAGAATAGCAAAGGGGATTTGAAAAAGTTGCGTGGATTGCAACAAAAAACATAGGGAAAGATTGAAAAAGTTGCATAATTGTATTATCATTATCTTAACAGATAACGCGGAGGGTGGTGTCAGAAGAATGTTATCGAATCGTGACGAAACTATGAAATTCAGAGTTGACAAAGATAAAGTATACGAACCTTCTGAAATACTTATTACGGTTTATAAGGCTTTGCTTGAAAAGGGTTATAATCCAATTAATCAAATAGTTGGATATATTCTTTCAGGGGATCCTACATATATTACCAGTTATAATAATGCAAGAAGCTTGATTCGAAAAATAGAGAGAGACGATTTGTTGGAGGAACTGGTCAAGGCCTATGTTGCAGATAAAGAATAAATAAAACTAATAAATAAAACTAATAAATAGTTAACATTACTGATAACCGGAAGGATTCATCATTTCTTCCGGCTTATTGCTTATATGAACAGTATAGGGGATTAATAATGGACTATCAAAATTTGGGAAACACAACAATCAAAGTATCAAAACTATGCTTTGGGAGCTTGACTATAAGCCCGCTGCAATCAAATTTTACGATAAAGCAGGGAGCCGGGATCATAAAGTTGGCTTTTGAAAAAGGAGTAAACTTTATAGACACCGCAGAACTCTATGAAAACTATGAATATATTAAAACGGCGGTTGAAGGCCGCAGAAAAGATTTTGTAATATCAACAAAATGCTATGCTTATTCAAAAGAGGGCGCAGAAAAAAGCCTGAATAAAGCCTTGAAGGAGCTTAACACGGATTATATAGATATTTTTTCACTCCATGAACAGGAGGATGAATATACAATAAAGGGACATTGGGAGGCAATTGAATATTTCCTGAAAGCAAAGGAAAAAGGATATATCAGGGCTTTTGGAATCTCAACCCATAATATAGCAGCAGTAAATGCATCTTTGAAGTATAATGGAATAGAAGTATTGCATCCCATATATAATAGAGCCGGCCTCGGCATTGTTGACGGCACTATTGAAGAAATGAAGCAAGCAATAGAAAAAGCCTATAATAAAGGTAAAGGTATTTATTCCATGAAACCCCTCGGCGGCGGAAACTTATTGGATAATGCGGAAGATTGCATTAAATTTGTTTTGGAGGATAAACATATTCATTCCATTGCAATTGGTATGCAAAGCCCGGAGGAAATAGATTTTAATATAGCGGTTTTTGATGGACTTAAACCGGCAGATGAGCTGAAAAAAAGGCTTAGTAACAAAAAAAGACATCTGCTAATTGACTTTTGGTGCGAAGGCTGCGGCGCCTGTGCCGAAGCCTGCAGCCAAAATGCCTTAAGCATAATAGAGGGCAAGGCCGTCGTAGATGCAGAAAAATGTGTCCTTTGCGGTTACTGCAGCCGTCACTGCAAACAATTCTGCATCAAAATCATATAGTAGGGGTAAGGGTATCTGTTCTCTAAAAAGGAGGTATAACCATGCGCATAATGGGACTTGATTTAGGTGACAAAACAATAGGCGTATCCGTATCCGACGAAACAAAAATAATAGCCCAAGGGCTTTGCACAATAAAAAGAAAAAGTCTGAATGATGATTTAAATGCCTTGGATAGAATAATAAAAGAACAAAATATAAATAAAATAGTAATAGGTTTACCGAAAAACATGAATAATACTATAGGTGACAGAGGTAACAAATCCATTAAATTTTCGGAAATATTAAAAGAACATTTTGATGATTTGGATATAGAACTATGGGATGAAAGATTAACCACAATATCAGCAGAAAAAGTATTATTGGAAGCGGATGTCAGAAGGAAGAAGCGGAAAGAACATATAGATAAATTAGCAGCCGTCTTTATACTGCAAAATTATTTAGATTCCCTAAACAACC
>CAZMPR010000125.1:0-4903 GCA_964568265.1 uncultured Clostridiaceae bacterium
GATCGGTACCCCGGGCTCCGGAAAAACCATGCTTGCCAGGAGAGTTCCCTCTATACTGCCTGATATGACCTTTGAAGAAAGCCTGGAGGTTACTAAAATTTACAGCGTAGCAGGACTATTAAAAGAAAATGAAAATTTGGTTCTGCAAAGGCCCTTCAGATCGCCTCATCATACTATATCCGCAGCATCTTTGACCGGGGGAGGAAGAATTCCCAGACCCGGTGAAGTATCTTTAGCACACCATGGCGTTCTTTTTCTTGACGAGATGCCGGAGTTCCCTAAACATGTATTGGAAGTATTGCGGCAACCCCTGGAAGATGGCTGTGTTACAATATCAAGGGTTAATGGTACAGTCACATATCCATCCAACTTTATGATGGTTTCCTCAATTAATCCGTGTCCATGCGGTTTTTTTGGCGATGAATCAGGTCGTTGCACATGTACCGCATCTCAAATTAAAAACTATTTAGGAAAGATTTCCGGACCCTTGATGGACAGAATAGATTTACAAGTTGAGGTTAAACCGTTGAAGTTTCAAGATATGAGTGATAAGGCTGTATCTGAAAGTTCCGAAACAATTAAAAAAAGGGTAAATAATGCAAGGCTTATTCAGTTGGAGAGATATAAAGGCCAGGGGATCTTTTCAAACTCCCAGCTAAAGCCTAAGCATATGAGCGTGTACTGTAAGATAGGAAGCAAAGAGAGAGATTTGCTAAGGGAAGCCTTTGATAAGTTTAATCTAAGTGCTCGGGCATATAATAGAATACTAAAAGTTGCAAGAACCATTGCCGATTTGGAAGGTTCTCGGGATTTGAATATAAATCATATAGCGGAAGCAATACAGCACAGAACTTTGGATAAAAAATACTATATATAATTATCCGCTGATTTTTTCAATACACACACTTATTGGGGGGCAGTTTATCCAATTTACGAAATCCATTACCAATACAGAATATTTTTTATAATCAAGTTTTCTGATATAATTCATTAATGCATCCTTTTCCGCAAACCCGCTGTCTCCTCCATAATAGATTACCATCATTATTATGCCGCCTGTTTGCAACAATTTTAATGATTTTTCTATGGCGGCAATAGTGTTCTCCGGTTTTGTAGCTATAAAATGATTACCACCGGGCAAATAACCCAGATTAAACATTACGACTTTTATACCGAAAGGTACATATTTATCCATGAATTGATGTCCGTCATTGATTAAAGTAACCCTGCTTTCCATATCAATTTTAATTAATTTTTCACGGGTAATTTTTATTGCCTTTTCTTGAATATCAAAAGAATAAACTCTGCCTCTTTCTCCTACCAATTCAGCCATAAAAATCGTATCATTACCGTTGCCTGCCGTAGCGTCCACGGCTATGTCACCTTCTGTAAGGTAATTCGATACTATTTCGTGAGATATGCTTAATGCATTTCTAAATGACATAAAATCTCCTAATAAATTAATATCCATATTTACCACTGTATTCAAAAGCGTTCTTTATCAAAGTTATTGCATTATTACTGCTATTATTGTTATCTACCAAAATATCAACAATATCGAATCTGCTCATATAATCGGTTAGCTTTTTGCTTACCATATAATGTAAGGCTGTTTTTATTATTTTAATTTGCTTGGAATGGTTGACAAACTCACGTGGTTGTCCGTATTTGTCCGTGCTTCTTGTTTTAACTTCAATAAACACGATTGTATCACCGTCTGCAGCTATTATATCTATTTCTCCCATTTTACATCGATAATTTGTTGTAAGGATTATATATCCATTAGCTTCCAAATATTTAGCTGCAGTATCTTCACCGTATATGCCAAGGGATTTATTCTTATACATTGTTTTTCCCCTTATCTAAAGTGTAAAAGTTTTTCTTTTCATCATGTTTATCTATTAATACTTTGATATCCATCGGTTATTTAATTTTTTTATGTTTAAATATTTTTTGTAAATGTTCTTCTATGTATAGGTAATAACCCGTATTTTCTTATACATTCAAAATGTTCTTTAGTTCCATAACCTTTATGCCTGGCAAATCCGTATCCCGGGTAAACACTTTCATATGAAACAATGATTCTATCCCTTTCAACTTTTGCGATTATTGAAGCAGCAGCTATCGAAAAGCTCCTGCAGTCACCTTTTATAATTGCAAGCTGAGGAATCTTTATATCTTTGAGGCTTTCAGCATCAATCAACAAAAAATCCGGTTCTATTTTTAAATCTGCTATTGCCTTTTTCATGGCTAAATGTGTTGCATTTCTTATGTTTATTAAATCAATAGTGTCTTCATCAACGATGCCTATACCGATTGCCAATGCTTCTTCAGTTAAAATCGAATAAAGGAGATTTCTCTTTTTTTCCGATAGTTTTTTTGAATCATTTATTCCTGCTATATCTTTTTTTCTGTCTAAAATAACTGCTGCAGCAACAACAGGACCTGCCAACGGCCCTCTTCCAACTTCATCAATACCCGCCACATTTATGTATCCCTTGTTGTAATGCAATTCTTCGTAATACCACGACGGTTTATATTCCATATTTTCTTTTTTCATGTTATGTACCTTTCCAAATGTTATTCAGGCCTTTCCAGCGAGATTCTGCCTAACCTGCCACTTCTAAAGTCATCAAGTATTAAAGCCGATGCTTTATTAAAATCTATTTCGCCGCCGGCTATTATACATCCTCTTTTTTTCCCTATAATCTTCATCAGCTCTTCCGCCGAACCTCCATCATATTCTATTTTGTATCTATCAAATAGTTGAACCGAAAAGTCTTTCAATGCTTTTTCCAAAAACTTTGCGGTCAATTGGTTTGTATCCATTATTTCATCTTTGATGGCTCCGGTAAATGCTAAATTTTGTGCAACAATCTCATCATCGAACTTGGGCCACAGTATTCCCGGAGTGTCAAGAAGCTCAAAATCCTTACTTATTTTTATCCATTGTTTCATTTTTGTTACACCGGGTATTCCTCCTGTCTTTGCAGTGCTTCTATTGGCTGACTTATTAATAAAGGAAGATTTCCCTACATTCGGAATGCCAATTATAAGAGCTTTTATAGTCTTATGTATAATCCCTTTTTCCCTCATTCTTTCTAAATCGTCCTTCATAAGTTTCCTGCATTCCCGCAAAACATCCTTGATACCGTATCCTTTTACTGAATTGACAAGGATGGCAATTATATCTTTGCTGAAAAAATATTGTTTCCATTGCCTATTGATTTCTTCGGCCGCCAAATCACTTTTATTTAAGACTATTATTCTTTTCTTATTTCCGATGATTGTATCCACATCCGGATTCCTGCTGCTAATAGGTATTCTTGCGTCTAACATTTCAATAACTATATCTATAAGCTTTAATTCACTTTTTATTTCTTTCTGAGTTTTTACCATATGACCGGGGTACCATTGGATATTCACGCCTATCACCTTTCTTAAAATAATAAAAGGGCTTACATTAGCCCTTCAATTACATTGTACTCTTAATTTTCGCCGCTTTACCGACTCTTTTTCTCATATAGTTAAGTTTTGCTCTTCTTATTTTGCCTCTTCTTATAATTTCAATTCTATCAATTCTTGGTGAATGAACGGGAAAAGTCCTTTCTACGCCAACACCATACGCAACTCTTCTAACGGTAAATGTTTTTGAAAGACCGCCGCCTTGCATCTTTAAAATATAACCTTCAAAAGCCTGTAATCTTTCTCTGGCACCTTCTACAACCTTTACAAATACCCTTACGGTATCTCCGACTTTAAGATCCGGTATATCTTTTTTCAATTGTTCACTTTCAATTATATTGATTAAATCCACTGTTGTCCCTCCTTCCCTCATAGACATTCTTAACACCTAAAGTGATAGCGGAACGCCCTTTGTAACATGGCAATTATATCATAGGATAAAATATCATGCAATATCAAGAGTTTTATTTATTTTTACTACATTTTACTCCTCAATTGACAAACTAAGCGCGCCCTGCAGTTATGAAAGTAGTGGCATTTAGTTTCGCAATAACCATCCCCTCCCCATGGGAGAGAGTCTGGGTAAACGCTACAAATCTAATGCTTAACTCTTCGATAATTCATCGATTATTTCTTTCAAAATCATCTTATCTTCATCATTTAAAGTCGCATTATTAATCAAATCCGGTCTTTTTATAAAAGTTCTTTTAATAGATTCCCTTCTTCTCCATTTTTCAATATTGGCATGGTGCCCTGTAAGCAAAATTTCCGGAACAGTAAGTCCCATAAATTCTGCCGGTCGCGTGTATTGCGGGTATTCAAGCAAACCGTCATTAAAAGTTTCCATGCTATATGATTCTTCTTCTTTCAGCACACCCGGTACCAGTCTCGCAACTGAATCAACTATAGCCATAGCAGCTATTTCCCCACCGGTTAAGACAAAATCACCGATAGATACTTCTTCATCAACAAGTTCTTCTATAACTCTCTCGTCTACACCTTCATAGTGGCCGCATATTAATGTGACATTTTTATATTTCATTAGAGATTTGGCTTTATCTTGATTGAATAATTTGCCTTGGGGACTCATCAGAAGAACATGTGGGTTTTCACCCAACTCATTTTTTAAAAAATCTAAAGCTGTAAACAGGGGCTGACATTGGAAAACCATACCAAGACCTCCACCATAGGGATAATCATCTACCCGCTTATGCTTATCTGTGGAGAAATCCCTAATATTATGCAAATAAATATGAATTATTTCTTTTTCTTTAGCCCTGCCTATTATACTTTCGCCCAACACTTTTTCAAACATATCCGGAAAAAGAGTAAGAATATCAAATCTCATTTATATCAGCCCTTCCGGCAAATCTACAATTATTCTTTTTTCTGTAATATTCAAATCCTTAAAAATACTTTTAAGTGCCGGTATCAAAAT
>CAZMPR010000126.1:0-4869 GCA_964568265.1 uncultured Clostridiaceae bacterium
GGTAGATATACGCCATAAGCCTACGTCCGATGATGAGATAATGTTTGATTTTATTAAACACTATAATAAAAGTGTAATAGTCATAGCAACGAAATTGGATAAGATTAGTAAGAATATAATTCAAAAAAATACAATATTAATAAAAGATACGTTGGAAATGGATGATAATGATATATTTATTCCTTATTCCTCCGTGAATCATATAGGCAGGGATTTGCTATGGGATGAAATATTATTGAAGATTTAATTAGAGTTGGGAGAGGCAATTATTGAATATTACCCGTACAGTTGTTTTTATTTTTGTTTTTATAATAATTAACGTTCCTATATTTACACAGTTATATAATGTTTTCTTGAAAAGGTTGCAAAATTGGCAAATAATTATCATATCGATTCTATATTGGGCCGGCGCTGTATTTACTGAAAATCTAATTCCTTTTATATCTGTAATAATACTTATCCTATTTCATCATAGGGAAACCCGAGAGATTGATGACTTAAGGAGCATAAATATTTGGGGTTTTAATTGGAACTTTATATTTGGTATCAGTGCATTAACCTTAATTTTCAAGGTTGCTCTTACATTTGCAAATACAATCTATATATTAATTCTTAATTATTTTATGGATTATGATATTAAACCTCAAACCGTTGTAACGGATTTTTATCATTCTAATTTCAATGTAAAGATAATTCTATTCTTTTTGATTGTAGTTTTTGCTCCTTTTGTAGAGGAGTATGTTTTTAGATATTATCTTTATGATAAGATTTTTTTATCTTTTATGCCCACAGCCTATGCTGCTATACTTTCCGCCACAATATTTACAATAGCACATTATAACGCAGGCGGAGTCCCGTCTTTTTTTGGTTTAGCGCTTTTTTGTAATTATATTTATGAGAAAAGAGGTTATTTTGCGGCGGTAACCGCACATTTGGTTTTTAACCTCAGCACCTTAGTATTGTTATTGTTTGTAAAAATGTAAACCGAAATCTTCTTGCAAATTAAAAAACATTCCGAATCCAATCATATAAAAACTGAAAAAATGGAATAATAAAAAGGCAATATATTTGTTTCGTAACGGAGGACATATGTTAAAAAGTTTGATTTTGATTTTTTTTACCGCTATCCAAATTATATTTGTGCTTTTTGGTTTATACTATTTTTTTATGTCTGTTTTCGGGCTTTTGGAAAAGTTGAATTTTGAACAATACAAAAACCATTTTCCTGAGAAGAAATTTGCTGTTTTTATACCGGCACACAATGAAGAAGAAGTAATAGGTAATATAGTTGAAAATCTAAATTATCTAAATTACCCAAAAGAATATTACGATGTATTTGTCATTGCGGATAATTGCACGGATAGTACTGTATATAAAGCGAGGGAAAAAGGTGCCAATGTATTGGTTCGAAAGGATAATAAGGATAAAGGTAAAGGCCATGCGCTGAAGTGGGCATTTAATGAGGTGATTTTTAAAAAGAATAATACGGATTTTGATGCAGTTATAGTATTTGATGCGGATAATTTGGTTTCGAGAAACTTTCTTAAAGAGATGAATAACAAGCTTTGTGAGGGTTATAAAGTTATACAGGGATATATAGACAGCAAAAATCCCGAGGACTCTTGGGTGACGGCTAGTTATTCCATTGCTTTTTGGGCTGCGAACAGACTTTTTCAATGTTCCAGATGGAATTTGGATTTGAGTTGTGAGATAGCAGGTACCGGCTTTTGCGTAGATGTAAACGTTCTTAAAGATGTGGGATGGGAAGCTACTTGCCTGGTGGAAGATTTAGAATTCACAATAAACTTAGTACTTAGCGGTATCAAGGTAGGATGGGCCCATGATGCAATAGTTTATGATGAAAAACCTATAACACTATCGCAATCATGGAGCCAAAGATGCAGATGGATGCAAGGATTTGCCGATGTTAATTCCAGGTACTTTATTAAGTTAATAAAAAAAGGCATCAAAGAAAAAAATGTGGCTTTATTGGATTGTGCCTTATATACTTTACAGCCCTATTTGATTCTCTTAGGAGGATTGATGATTTTAGTGCCGATTCTGAATGTTTATATGTTTGATAGCGATATGTTCATTCTTACCTTGAATTTATTCCCAAAGTTTTTTAAAGTTTACGGTGTAGCGCAGTTTCTTATGATACCTTTCAGTCTCTATGTAGATAATAAATTTTCGTACAAATTACTTTTCTATTATCCTACCTATCTGTTGTATTGTATAACCTGGATTCCAATTGCAATAGAGGGTATCCTTATGATGAAGGATAAAGAATGGAATCATACACGGCATACCAGAACTCTATCAATACACGAATTGGAATAGAAACTTCTATATTCAAATAAATAATAAATAATTATACAACATCCTCACAAGTAAGGCTACTATATGCTAATGCAGCGCGATGTTTTTGCCTTTGGCAAACGCACATGTCTAATTATATCATGCAATTTTTTCAAAATTCATGATATAATATATACAAACTCTCTGAGTGAGGGAGGATGTATATGGATAAAAAATTAGGATTCGTGTTTGCCGCTATCTCCGGTGCTTGTTTCGGATTTTTGCCTATTTTTGCAAAGCTTGCTTATAGCCATGGCGGTAACCCGATAACCGTGCTTGGCGTCAGGTTCACCACTGCTGCTTTGATTATATGGGCTATTTGCTTTATTAAAAAGTTGGATTATAAAATCGGAAAAAATAATATTATATTTTTAATTTTGCTTGGTTCCATAGGATATAATTCTACAACTGCAGCTTATTTCATTTCACTTAATCATATATCCGCACCTTTAGTTTCTTTAATATTTTATACCAATCCGGTTATTGTTTCGGTACTATCGTATTTCGTTTTTAAAGAGAGTGCAACTAAAAGCAAGGTAACGGCTCTTATCCTATCATCAATAGGGTTAATGATGATAGTTGGTTTCAGCTTGGGAAATGTAAATTTAAAAGGTGTTTTATTTGCCGCCATGGCAGCGGTTTTCTATTCAGTTTATATCTTAGCCGGAGAAAAAACCAGAGAATTCAATCCCATTGTTGTTACAGCATATGTGACAACAGGGTGTTCCCTGACTACGGGCATAGCCGGTATAGTTTCCGGAAGTTTGATTAAAATGTCTTTCAATGCTTGGACTTACAGTATTATGACTGCTGTATTTGCAACGGTTATTGCAATTCTGACTTTTTATGAAGCTATGAAGAGAATTGGTCCTTCCCAGGTGGCGATAATAAGCACTATTGAGCCGGTTGTAACCACTATTATGGCAACTATTTTGTTTAGCGACTACTTATCTTTTCCTCAAATTGTGGGCGGGGTTTTGGTGATTGCCGGAATAATAGTATTGCAAAGTCCTTGGAAAAAGGATACAGGATTTCCCGAAGATATATACACCTAAACAATATAGCTTATCAAAATTATAGATAGTTTATAAAAAAAAGTATTGTTAAGAAATAATATTATTGAGGGCAGAGGCATACATAGTGTAATTTTGTTAAAGCTTGCAGACAAATATAATTTGTTTGCGGCTTTTTTTGTATTTGCTCATCTATTTAATAGATTCTGGCTAATCATGTACGCAACTACAGGAAAGTTAAAAAAACTGTATTCCAATAAAAACTTTTTTATGTGTGTATATCCTTTGCATCCCAACCTTTTAAAACTAAATAGAAAGATTTATATAAAAATCTTTTTATAATACATAGAAAAACATAAGCTTTTTTATGTATTTTGATGTATTCAAAACGGTACTTATAAGTTTTTAATGTGTGGTTATAATAAGCGTGTCAGTCGTTTAATTGAATTATAACAGATTCAATATATTTATGGATATATATTAGCAATGGCACAAAACTTGCGTATTATTTTGTTGAATTCAAATATTATCGTATAAATAAAAATCAGGAGGGATCTTATGGGAAACAAAAACGGAAAAGGCCTGGATATGAAAGTGATAGCTACTACAGTAGGTGCTTGCCTGTCATTTATAATAGGAGCCGGAACTGTATCAGGTCAAGAGATTATGCAATTCCTTACTTCTTTTGGTTATTGGGGTATTGGCGGGTGTGTAGTAGCATTAATCTTATATTCTTGGTATACAACAGTTTTGCTCGATATAGGGCATAGGCTTCAGATTAAATCTTCTGAGCAAGCGTATAAGTATTTTCTTGGTGATATATTAGGAATGATATATGAATACTTTACAATTTTTATAGTATTTGTAATATTTGTAGTTATGTTATCAGGAGCAGGTTCAACTTTGACGCAGTATTTAGGTATTAATGAGGTTTTAGGCAGATTAATTGCTACTGTGGTGGTGCTTGGAACAGTTTTGTTGGGACTGAAAAAGTTAATTGAAATATTAGGATTTCTGGGACCTATCATAATAATTTTTGCAATATTAATCGGCGGAGTAAGCTTTTTTACTAATATAGACGGTTTTCTTCAAGCTGGAGAAGTAATGAAAACGATTGAAGTAGCTCATCCATCAGGAGTAAATATTTGGTGGGTGTCGGCAATACTATATGTAACATTTACTATAGTCGTTGCTGTACCTTTTTATACTACATTAGGCTCTACAATAAAATATAGGAAAAATGCAATAGTGAGCGGTATAGCAACGGGTATTCTGTTTATGGCAGTAGCGACAATTTTTTATTTAGGAATGCTATCCAGAATTGCATACGTATATGATAAAGCTATACCAACATTGGAATTAGCGCAGAGTATATCTCCTGTATTTGGCTTTATGTTTACTATATTGATAATATTAGCTATTTATTCAACAGCAGTGCCTTTGTGTTGGACGGTGTGTAATAAATTTGCAGGAGATAATATTATAAGATATAGAATTA
>CAZMPR010000127.1:0-4835 GCA_964568265.1 uncultured Clostridiaceae bacterium
AGGTATATAGTGGTCATATGCTCCCGCACCTAAAAAGCAGGTTATATCATCAACACTTCTGTTCTTGTTGCTGATATCACCGATATATTTTTTAATCTCAATCTCAGACATTGCTTCGCCTATATTTAGTTTTCTATCTAAAATTAATTCTTTAGGTATATTTGAAAACAAATCATCTATTGATTCCATATCCATGCTTTGAAGCATATATTTAGAATCAGCTTCTGTATTAGGTATATACCTATGCATACTATTCCTCCTTTTCACAAAACTCTTTGTACCCCGCTTCATCCATCAGTTCTTCCAGGTCCGATTTATTAATCATCTCAACCATAACTATCCAGCTTTCATACGGATCTTCGTTAACAAGCTGGGGTGAATCGTCCAGCTCCCCATTAGTTTCTAAAACTTTTCCCGATATTGGCATATATACATCCGATGCAGCTTTAACGGATTCAACAACACTGAATACATCTCCTGCTTCAAATTCTTCTTCCGTTTCCGGCAGTTCAACATAAACTATCTCTCCCAAAGCATGTTGTGCGTAATCAGTAATTCCGATATAAGCATTGTTTCCTTCCACTCTAACCCATTCATGGTCCTTTGAATAATATAACCCTTCTAATACTTTCATGATTTTCCTCCTTTATTTATGTTGACTTAAATTATATTTATACACTTACGGTAATATTTTTAATATTTATCAGTTTCTTTTTTTAAGAAACTTCTTACCGACTATCTTTGCCTTCGCGGCTTTTTTTCTTATTTGTATTTCTACTACAGTATCCAAATCAGTAAATTTACTATCAATCAAAGCAAAACCGATATTTTTCTTTAGTGTGGGGGAATGATATCCTGTTGTAACAAATCCAATTTTCTCCCCATCTTTCAAAACATCATATCCATGTCGCGGAATACCGCTCTCTACCATTTCAAATGCGGCCAGTTTCCTTTTTAAACCCTCCTGTTTTTGCTTTAACAAAGAATCCTTTCCTATATAGTCATCTTTATCAAATTTAACAAAGTACCCAAGACCGGCTTCAAGAGGCGTTATATCTTGGGAAATCTCATTTCCGTATAGAGGCATAGATGCTTCGAATCTTAGGGTATCTCTTGAACCCAGACCCGCAGGTATAAGACCGTCATCTTTGCCCGCTTCCATTAGCTTTTCCCAAATAACCGGGGCATCTTCATTGTTTAGATAAATCTCAAACCCGTCTTCTCCTGTATATCCGGTTCTTGATATCATAGTGTCTGCACCGGATATCTCTACGTTTTGTACCAGGTAAAAAGGCGCAATTTTTGAAAGATCATAATCCGTTAACTTTTGCAATATCTTCTCTGAATTGGGACCTTGTATTGCAATTTCCGAAACATCCGGAGAATTATCGAGTATCTGCACTTCAAAATCACCTTTATGCTCCAACATCCACTTATAATCTTTATCCTTATTTGATGCATTTACAACCAAAAGATAATGTTCAGCAGCATATTTATAGACCAATAAATCATCAACCACTCCGCCATCAGGGTAACACATAAAGCTGTAAATGATTTGATTATCCTCCATAGTTTCGAAATTATTAGTCAGTAAATATTGCAAATACGCAAGGGCATCTTTACCTTTAACCTCAATCTCTCCCATATGAGACACATCAAATAAACCTGCTGCATTTCTCACAGCCTCATGCTCTTGAATCAGTCCCTCAAATTGCACCGGCATCGCCCATCCGGCATAATCCACAATCTTCCCTCCATACTTTTCATATACGGAAAACAAGGATGTCTTTTTTAAGTTTTCCATTAACCTTCCTCCTTTCCTTTTCTAAAGATATCCATCTTGTTATATGTTTTTGTAAAAAATAGCCCCCAAAGAAACTAAACAAAGTCTTGGAAGCCTTTTTATAAAAGCATATCATTAAATCATATGCTTCCCATTTCCCGGTAATTTAAAGTGCTCAATTACTATTCTATTTTATAAAGTAAGGCATTTCAAGGTTAGTTATAAATTTAACCATTTTAAACTTAATCAATTATTTTTCAAATGCAACTATAAACTTAATATGGGTTATTTATATTTGCTTAAAATTAATAATCCACTGAAAAAATGTAAACAAGCCTTTTCATCGTCTTCAAAAAAATTGACTCATATAAAACGGTAAATTAGTCAGTATTAGTCAGTTTCTATAAGAACGCAAGCCTGGATAGCATTAACATCTTTGTTTTTTAACATCTTAAATATTTCTTTATCAAAAGTACCGGGTTGAAACCATATGTTTTTTATTCCCAAGTCCAATGCTTCTTTAATAAAAGCCATTCCGAATTTAGGGGAAACAACCATGTTTATAACCTCCGGTTTAACAGGCATTTCTGATAAATTTTTATAGCATTCATCCCCTTCAATAGTCTCATAAATAGGATTCACCGGATAAACTTCGTATCCTTTATCTTTCAACCTTTTATATATTTTATTCCCGAACTTTTCCGGATTTTGATTGGCACCAATAACTGTCCAAACCTTCATTTCAAGCATTGATTCCTTAGACATTTCTTTCACCCCTTTTTTGAACGATAGTTGAACGATAGTTGAACGATGGTTGAACTATGGTTGAACTATGGTTGAACTATGGTTGAACTATGGTTGAACTATGGTTGAACAATTGTTTAACGATTGTTGATCAGTTGCTGAGCCATAGTCTCTAACCAACTTTCCAACTGTCCAATTCTCCCCGCTTTTCAACTTTCCTCTTTACGCTTTCTCCAAAGACACTCCCCTAACACTCCATCCCCCGGACATCTGATCACTATTCTCTGGTACCTGTTCTCTAATACCTGTCATCCTGAAGCTCCGCTGAAGGATCCTGACCTCAAAGACATGACCCTAACATTCTGTTCTCCGGACACCTGCCCACTGTTATCTGTTTCCCCTTTCCGCTTTCAACTTTTAGTCAATTTATCAGCTGCCTTTTGGACTTCGTACAGAATCTTCTCTTCATCCATTGTCTTGATCTCGCCATTTTCCATTATTATATCTCCGCCAACTATGACAGTTTCGACATCCTTTGAGCTTCCGGAATATATAATAGATGATTTAATATTATGTTTTGGATAATACCATGGTTTTTCGATATCTATAATAATTAAATCAGCCGCATAGCCTTTTAAAATTTTTCCTGTATTCTCAAACCCCAAAGCCTTAGCCCCGTTATATGTTGCCATTCGAATTACTTCATCGGCGTTTAACACAGATGGGTCTTTTAAAACAGCTTTCTGTAAATATGCAGCGGTTCTTGCTTCCTTCAGCATATCCAAATCATTATTACTTGACGCACCGTCCGTTCCCAAAGCAACATTTATACCCATATCAAGCATCTTTTTAACAGGGGCTATTCCGCTGCCTAATTTCATATTGCTGGTGGGATTATGAACGACACTTACTCCCTGTCGCACAATCATATCCAAGTCTTCATCGCTAACAACCACACAGTGGGCTGCTATGATCTTTTTGTTTAACAACCCCGCTTTATGGGCAGCCTTTATCGGAGTCAAATTATATTTTAATACACTTTGCCGTACTTCTTCATCAGTTTCAGATAAATGAATCTGCACCTCACACTCCAAATCTTCAGCTATATTAGCCACCTTTTCCAAATAAGCCAAATTACATGTATAAACAGAATGAGGTGCCAAATTCACTCTAATTCCTCCGCCGCAACTACCGTGATAAGCATTAAATAAATCCAAACCTTCCTTTATCCTGAAATCTTCTTTAACACTATCATCAATATCTCCCTGCAACCCTCTTCCCAATGCAGCTTTTATACCGGATTCCGATACTGCAAGGGCTGTTTGGCTCATAAACATATACATATCACAAAAAGCTGTTGTCCCGGTTTTTATCATTTCCAATATGGCCAATGAAGAAGCCCAATAAGCATCATATTCCGTAAGCTTTTCTTCCAAAGGGAATATCTTATTAAAAAGCCAATCCATCAGCTTAAGGTCATCCGCATAGTTCCTGAATATGGACATAGCAGAATGATTGTGGGCGTTTACAAGGCCGGGCATAATAGCCTTGTTTCTTAAATTGATTACTCTGTCATACATTTCATCAATGCCCTCATACCCAACACCCACATAATCCAGTATTTTTCCTTTAATACCGACACATCCATCATTTATAACGGACCCATTCTCATCTCCGGTAATGATATATGCATTTTTTAATAGCAGGCTCATTACTCACCCCAACCCTTCAGATATGATTCCTGTTCAGCTGAAAGACTATCTATCTCGGCTCCTATGCCTTTTAGTTTCATATATGCAACCTTGTTGTCTATATCTTCCGGTACTTCATATACCTTTTTATCTAAACTGTTATAATTATCATTTATATACTCTGCGCATAGAGCCTGCAGTGCAAAACTCATATCCATTATTTCGGCAGGATGCCCGTCACCTGCTGCAAGATTTACCAATCTGCCATCACCCAGTAAATTGATAGTTTTACCATCTTTCATAATATATGACGTTATGTTTTCCCTTGCAGGTTTTATTTCTGAAGATAAAGACTCCAAATCAGGCTTCCATATTTCCACATCAAAATGCCCTGCATTAGCTAAAATTGCCCCATCCTTCATTTTTATAAAGTTATCTTTGGCTAAAACCTTGCTGCAACCTGTTACTGTAACGAAAATATCACCTAATGCCGATGCTTCAATGAGAGGCATTATCCTAAACCCATCCATATAGGCTTCTATTGCTTTTATCGGGTCTACCTCACAAACAATTACATTGGCACCTAACCCCTTTGCCCTATTTGCCACACCCTTGCC
>CAZMPR010000128.1:0-2327 GCA_964568265.1 uncultured Clostridiaceae bacterium
CAAAAGAAAATAAGCCCAGTATAAATATAAAAACTGTTATAAAGGCTGCAAAAATTCTATTACCTTTTGCACCGCCCAATGTAAATCTGTTGCATACCGTCCACATCATTGCAGAACATGAAGAAAACATACCTAATATAAGCATAATTGTAAAAGCGGCACCCAAAGCATAGGATATTTTTCCGGCCAAATATAATACCGGGATAGCGAGTAAAGCTACATTTTCCGCATTCAATAATATGGCAGTATTTATAATCGCTATTGACAAAATTAAAGCAACGGCACCCCATATCGCCCCATATTTCGCATCCTTACGACTATTCGATGTTCTGCCAAGTTGAGTAAAATATGTGCTGCCGCTTAAAAAGTTCAGTGATAAATATAAAATGGAGCTGATAATCCAGTGCGGTGATGATTGTGTTACCTTTAGTGCGGCTTTATAGTTCGAAACTTCCGTAAAGTTTCTATAGTCACGAAAAATCGTAAGCATCCCTATTAGCAGCAAAAAAGCTATTATCACAGGACCAATTTTCGAAACTACTTTAACTAATCGCTCAAATCCGATTAAATAAGCACCCAAAACCATAACAGCCATAATAGCAGTGCCGATATAATGATTTATTCCGTAGTATTCCGATAAAGTAGCGCCGGCGCCGGACAGCAAAACAGACATAATCAAAATTAGGGTAACAGGGATAAGCAACGAATAGAATGTCCCTAACTTTTCACCGCAAAAATATTTAAAATGATTAAATGATGTATCTGATTTCTTATCAAATCCGGTAGTAAATAAAATTTGACTTATAAATATAAACCCTATTAGATTAAGTATAACAACACCGTAGCTCGAATATCCATAGCTTGTAAAAAACTGAAGCCAATCACCCATGCTATAAAGGCTCCCGCATATCTTATTACCGCTTTTTTATTACTTTTATTATTATCTACGTCCACTTTATTCCCTCTATTCTATAAATCTGTATATCAGCAATGTCAGCTGCTATTTCTCTTGCTTATCTGCTAAATCAACTGTTTCATATAGCTTTTAGAAAATGTCTTATTGGGTTTCTTTTTTATATCTATAAGTAAATACAGCAAGAAATATATTTAAAATTAAAAATAAGATTATAGGTAGGAAAAACATTATAATTTCCATTCCGGAAATGCTTCCCATGGCAATTCCGATGAATGATATAAATGAACTGAATAAAAATAAAAAAACAACAAAAACATATAGATAAACCTTGGTATATAATATAAATACACTTAGCATAAGTGATAGTGAGATATAGGTTCCGGCTACAAATGGCCCCCTGGAAAACATATTTGCAATTATTCTTCCCGTGGGAAAAAACAATAAGCCTATCAGTATAATTAAAATTGCAATTATATTATATAAACTGCTTTGCTTAAATCCCATATAAAATGTTTTTAATCCTTGTTCCATCTTTTCTTTCATTATGCTTTTTTAGAACCTCCATATTACTAATTAGATGAATTTGAATAATGGTCTATGCAGAGCCTGAAGCAGCAACTTACCAATAACCGTCTATACTTTGTATCCGGCGCCGATATAGATGTTAGCCACTTATAGGGTAACACAAATATTACATTTGTGATATAATTAATAAATACAAAAGTTACGGGAGGTAGACTTATGGATAAAAAGGAAATTAAGAAATCTGTTTATGATTTTTATGATAAGATAGCAAAAGAAGATAAAAAAGTCTCAGTAGATATAGGCAACTTAAACAAATCTTTAGGATATACGAAGGAAGACTTAACTGTCATTCCCGAAGAATCTCAAATGGGTTTAGGTTGCGGGAATCCCAATGAAAGAGGGAAGCCTCAACCGGGGGAAATTATAGCTGATTTAGGTTCGGGAAGGGGCATGGACGTTTTTTTAGCTTCTAAGTCGGTGGGTGATTCCGGGATGGCAATAGGAATTGACAGTAATTACAGAATGATTGAAAAAGCCAGGGAAATAGCTTCAAAAAAAGGTTTTAACAATACG
The DNA here is from genome assembly GCA_964568265.1 of uncultured Clostridiaceae bacterium. Taxonomy (GTDB): domain Bacteria; phylum Bacillota; class Clostridia; order Lutisporales; family Lutisporaceae; genus JAAYKT01. Next base: position 2,015 of record CAZMPR010000128.1, read on the forward strand.
GATTTTCGTTTAGGAGAAATAGAACATATCCCAGTTGCAGATAATTATTTGGATCTTTTGATTTCAAATTGTGTTATCAACTTGTCTACCGATAAGGAACAAGTTTATAGTGAAATTTATAGGGTGCTTAAGAAAGATGGCCGCATCAGCATTTCCGATATATTATTAAAAAAAGATTTGCCTGAAGAAATCAAAAAGGATCCCAATCTTTACGGCACTTGAGTAGGCGGTGCATTATCTTTGGAAAAGATAAAAGAAATTTTAAAGAATGTCGGCTTCAGAAACATTGAAATAGATTTAAAAGAGGTTACAG
>CAZMPR010000128.1:2337-4825 GCA_964568265.1 uncultured Clostridiaceae bacterium
ATTTGTGATATAATTAATAAATGCAGAGCTACGGGAGATGGACTACTGGATAAAAAGGAGATTTAAAAGAGGTTACAGATGAGTATGCCATGAAGTGGGGACATGGGCTGAAGATAAAGGAATATATCGGCAGCGGAGACATCTTAGCATATAAATAACTTTTTGAAATGATAAAGCTTGAATTTGCATTTATAGTTGCATTTTCAGGCTTTTAATTTTTTAATACGTATTCTTAAATATAATTGGCTTATTCTTTCTCTATTTCAAGCAAGCGTTCTTTCATTTCCAATCCGCCGCGGTAGCCTCTCCATTCTCCGTGTTTTCCAAACATACGATGGCAAGGAACTGTTATAAGGACGGGATTGGCACCTATGGCTGTACCCACGGCGCGGGCAGCATCAGGTCTGTTGATTCTTTCAGCGATTTCAGTGTAAGTAGCAGATTTACCAAAGCGCACTTTTAAAAGCTCATCCCAAACCTTATGTTGGAATTCAGTACCACGTAAGTCTAACGGAATAGTAAATTCCTTTAACCTGCCTTCTAAATAATCAATGAGTTCTGTTTCATACGGCTCCATAGCATCTTTATTTTCTATGAGCTCATAATTCGGTATATGCTTTCTAACCCATTCATTCAATTCATCGAAGGGTGCTTTTGGTGAACCCACATAACAAAGCCCTTTTTCTGTTGCAGCAATATACAACTGCCATGTATCAATATCTAATAAAGTCCAGTATACTGTTTCTTTTTTATCCGTAACCATAAATTTTCACCGTACTTTCGCCTTGCACTGAAATATATTATTCCCCATATATTAAGAAAAAAACATTTGCTGATAACCGTTTACGTCGTGTTAGGCACCCTAAAAAAAGAGCACCGTCCGGTGCAAAAAGAATCAGTTACTTTTCGATTATTCCCGTTATTATCATTTTTAAACTAATATATTAACGGTTTTATTTAAATACCTTAACCACGTTATCGAGCATGTCCCTGATGGGGAGTTCATATGGGCAGCGGCTTTCGCATATTCCGCATTTTATGCAATCCTCGGCTTTTACATCAAAAGACTTATACCGAGAGGCAGACCAATCTTTTAAATCGTAACGGGTGAAATAGGATTCTAATATAAACATCATGGGGATGTTCATCTCTATAGAGCACGGCATACAGTATCCGCATCTGCGGCAAAACGTGTTGCCCAGTTTTTTTGCAATCTTTTCTATTTCCTGTCTTTCTTCTTCGGTTAATCTTATCCCATCCGCAGCCTCGGCATTTATAACGACCTGTTCTATGCAATCCATACCGGGGATGGCTACATTCAAGTAGGGACTGTCCAATATATATTTTAATGCTTTCCTTCCATCACGAAGTGCTCCTCCTGCCATAGGTTTCATCGCAATTGTACCCACATTTTTCTCTACTGCTTTTTTAAAAACCTCCTCGCCCTGTCTCTCAACAGCACTGAAAGGGAATTGTATTGTATCAAAAATATCTAATTTTAACGCTTCTTCTAAAATCGGAAGCTTATGGCTTGTAATTCCTATTTTTTTAATAAACCCTTCTTTTTGTAATCCAAGAAGAGCTGCCACTGCACCTTTTTCACTGATTGCTAATTCCAAGTCTTCTTCCGTGCTTATATTATGAAGCTGATATAAGTCAATGTAGTCAGTTTTAAAATTATCCAACGATATCCTTACGTCGGATATCATTCCTTCTTTGTCTCTCGCCATAGATTTTGTAGCAAGAAACATTTTATCTCTTTTTCCGATTAAAGCATTTCCCAATAATTCTTCACTGATGGTATAGCCTCTTGCAGTATCTAAAAAATTAATGCCCGAATCTATAGCTTTTGACATAATATCATTCACATTTTTTTGTTCTACATGTTGTATAGGTATTCCTCCAAAACCTATTCTGGACACATTAAAACCGGTTTTTCCTAAAAAGTTATACAACATTTTTGTTAATCTCCTCCTAATTCACCAATGCATGTCCGCTTTTTGCCCAAACCCTTTGACTATATGGAAAGAATCTTTGCCAGTTCATACATATGGTTATCAAAGTTTTTCTTTGTATTTAAGGCTTTTTCAAATTCCTCATCAATAATTTCATTATTTTTAATACCTACAACTCTGCCGCTTTTCCCTTGAAGCAAAAGCTCTACCGCCTTAGCGCCGAATCTGCTTGCCAATATACGGTCAAAAGCTGTGGGAGCCCCGCCTCTTTGTAAGTATCCCAATATGGTTATTCTTACTTCCATGCCTATTTTATTCTCTATGTCTTCCGCAAGTTTTATTGCATTGCCGACACCTTCTGAAAGCATTATAATACTATGTAACTTACCCCTGTTTTTGCCCTGCAACAGCTTTTTACATATGCTTTCAAAGGAAAATTCCATTTCAGGAACGACAATACTTTCCGCACCGCCTGCCAAGCCTGAGTATAAAGCTATATCTCCGGATTTTCTTCCCATTACTTCAATAATACT
>CAZMPR010000129.1:0-4802 GCA_964568265.1 uncultured Clostridiaceae bacterium
TATTCCTCTTTCTTTTTCTTCCGGGGCTTTATCAATTTCGTCATACTTGGTTACTGTGGCTCCGCCGAACTTTGACAATACCAGCGTGATTGCAGCTGTAAGTGTTGTCTTGCCGTGGTCCACGTGGCCTATTGTACCTATGTTTACATGGGGTTTCGTTCTTTCATATTTAGCTTTTGCCATTTTGTATCCTCCTCATAATCCATCTTTTATTTTATTTATTAAAATTTATTTATCTGGATAATATTTTATCTGTAATACCCTTAGGAACTTCTTCAAAATGATTCATTTCCATTGTGTATGTTCCCCTTCCCTGGGTCTTTGATCTTAAATCTGTAGCATAGCCGAACATTTCGGCCAAGGGTACAAATCCTTTGACAATTTGAGCGCCGGCTCTGACTTCCATACCTTCTATTTTGCCTCTTCTGGAATTAATATCCCCCATTACATCACCTAAATATTCCTCAGGAATAGTTGCTTCAACTTTCATAACCGGTTCCAAAAGTACCGGGTTCGCTTTTTTCATAGCGTCTTTGAAAGCCATTGACGCAGCTATTTTAAAAGCCATCTCCGATGAGTCCACTTCATGATATGAACCGTCATAAAGTGTTACCTTTACATCTATTACGTTATATCCGCCTAACACACCGTTTTGCAGTGCTTCTTCCACTCCTGCCTGAACTGAAGATATGAATTCTTTGGGTATTACTCCCCCTACAATTTTGTTCACAAATTCAAAACCTGTGCCGGCTTCTTTAGGTTCAACTTCAAGCCATACATGACCGTACTGTCCTTTACCACCGGATTGTCTGATAAACTTGCCTTCAGATTTAACCTTGCTTTTTATGGTTTCTTTATAGGCTACCTGGGGTTTTCCAACATTGGCGTCAACTCTGTATTCTCTCAGCATTCTATTAACAATTATCTCCAAATGAAGTTCTCCCATTCCTGCAATAATCGTCTGTCCCGTTTCTTCATTTGTATAGGTTCTGAATGTTGGATCTTCTTCCGAAAGCTTTGATAGTGCAATGCTCATTTTATCCTGTCCGGCTTTTGTCTTTGGCTCAATTGCTACTGAAATAACCGGTTCCGGAAATTGCATTGATTCAAGTATTATCTGATTGTCTTCGGAACACAGAGTATCGCCGGTAGTTGTGTCTTTCAATCCCACAACGGCTGCAATATCACCGGTGCTGACTTCAGAAATTTCCTCTCTATGGTTCGCGTGCATTTGCAGCACCCTTCCAAGTCTTTCTCTTTTTCCTTTTGTGGAATTATATATATTAGACCCGGCTTGAACTTTCCCCGAATATACTCTGAAAAATGCCAGTTTACCCACATAGGAGTCAACCATAATCTTGAATGCCAAAGCGGAAAAAGGCTCTTCATCAGATGCGTGTCTTATTAACCTTTCACTGCCGTCAACAGATAATCCCTCTATGGGAGGAATGTCAAGGGGTGACGGGAGGAAATCCACTACGGCATCCAAAACCAACTGAACACCTTTATTCTTATAGGATGAACCGCATAATACAGGTGTAAGTTGACTTTCTATGGTACCTTTTCTTAAGGCTTTTTTTATCAATTCTTCTTCTATTTCTTCGTTCTCAAGATACTTCATCATAAGCTCTTCATCTTGCTCGGAAGCGGATTCTATCATTTTGTCCCTATAGCTTAAAGCAAGGTCTCTCATGTCTTCCGGTATTTCGATTTCTTCAATCTCTTGTCCCATATCGTCTTTGTAAATTTCAGCCTTCATCTTAATAAGATCAATAATACCGATAAAACTGTCTTCTTTTCCTATGGGCAATTGTATGGGGACCGCATTTGTTTTAAGCCTTTCTTTCAACATCTCTACGGTTTTTAAAAAATCGGCTCCCATGATATCCATTTTGTTCACATAGGCTATTCTCGGAACGTGATATTTATCGGCTTGACGCCATACGGTCTCCGATTGGGGTTCTACACCACCTTTGGCGCAGAAAACCGCAACTGTTCCGTCCAATACACGCAGTGATCTTTCTACTTCTACGGTAAAGTCCACGTGCCCCGGCGTATCTATAATATTGATGCTGTGGTTTCTCCATTTTGTAGTAGTAGCAGCGGAAGTAATGGTTATGCCTCTTTCTTGTTCCTGTTCCATCCAATCCATAGTTGCCGAACCCTCATGAGTTTCCCCAACTTTATGAGTTCTGCCGGTATAATACAGGATTCTTTCCGTTGTAGTGGTTTTCCCGGCATCTATGTGAGCCATTATTCCGATATTTCTGATATTCTCTAACGGAAACTGCCTAGGCACTGTAATCCCCCTCTCTATAGCAAGAATAACAACTGCTTGGTATAAACAAACTGTTCTTTATAAGTTTTTTATCTTTCATTGCTTTTTATTCAATCCTAAACACTGATTTAATTTTAATCTTACCACCTGTAATGTGCAAAAGCCTTGTTGGCTTCGGCCATTTTGTGGGTATCTTCTCTTTTTTTAATACTGGATCCTGTGTTATTGGCGGCATCCATTATTTCTCCCGCCAATCTTTCTCTCATGGTTCTTTCGCCCCTTTTTCTTGAGTAATCAACAATCCATCTCAAACCCAAGGCTTGGCGTCTGTCAGGTCTGACCTCGATAGGCACTTGATATGTGGCTCCGCCGATACGTCTCGCCTTAACTTCCAATACGGGCATAACATTATTCATGGCCGTTTCAAAAACATCTAAGGGTTCTTTTCCGGTTTTGCCTCTGATAATTTCAAATGCCCCGTATACTATCTGTTGTGAAACACCTTTTTTACCATCAAGCATTATATGATTGATAAGTTTTGTAACAATCTTATCGTTATATAACGGATCCGGTAAAACGTCTCTTTTTGGTATAAATCCTTTTCTTGGCACTTTTCTTCCCTCCTAACAAAAAAATATTTCATCGGTACTCGGCAAACAAGCTGCCGTAGTGCGCAAAATATATTTTACACGAAGAATCGTGATATTATTTCGCACTTATTATTTCTTTGGTCTCTTTGCTCCGTATTTAGACCTGCCTTGCTTTCTGTTAGTTACTCCGGCAGTATCCAATGTTCCTCTTATAATATGATACCTTACACCGGGTAAGTCCTTTACCCTGCCTCCTCTTATCAGAACAACAGAGTGCTCCTGCAAGTTGTGACCTATTCCCGGAATATAGCCTGATACTTCTATTCCGTTTGTCAGTCTAACTCTGGCAATCTTTCTAAGAGCGGAATTAGGCTTCTTAGGCGTTGTTGTCTTAACAACAGTACATACTCCCCTTCTTTGAGGGCATTCCATCAACGCCGGTGAATCAGATTTATAAGTTACCTCTTGTCTGCCTTTTCTAATCAGCTGATTAATGGTTGGCATACATTACACCTCCTTTTACATATTTATCTGAACATACCCCGGCTATCGGGGTATGTTTCAATCTTTCAGCAAAGATGCCGTTGAGGCTTTAACCTCAATACCACATGCCTCTCCAAGTTCCTTCATGGTATCAACATATATAAGTTCTATATCTTTACCATTACTTTCTTTAATAACACTGTTTTTAATATGTTCATCCGCATCCTTTGCCACATATACCTTGGAGACTCTCTCTTCCTTAATTGCCTTGATTGTTTGTTTTAACCCTATTATCCTTTTTTTTGAGGCTTTTAATCCATCCATATAATACCTCCCTAAGTTAAAAGAATACCGGTCTTAACACACTTGATTATTTTATCACTTAAATCATTTTCATGTCAATGCTAAGATTCTTCTATTAATTGTTTTTATCAATTTATTCCGAACACTTCATCTTGCTCTTCTGCTGCTACTTTTTCTTCGTCTTCCGGGTTTGGAATTATATATTCATTTGAAGGTCTTATGCCTACATCTTTATATCTTTTCATTCCGGTACCGGCCGGTATAAGCTTGCCTATTATCACGTTTTCCTTAAGTCCTAACAACGGATCTTCTTTACCTTTTATTGATGCCTCCGTCAAAACCCTGGTGGTTTCCTGGAAAGATGCAGCAGATAAGAATGAATCCGTTGCCAACGAAGCTTTAGTAATACCCAATAGTACTCTTTTACCCGAAGCTTTTTTACCCCCTGCTTCGGCAATGGCATTGTTCTCCTCTTCATATTTAAAGATATCAAACAATCCGCCGGGAAGTAAATCCGTATCGCCGGCATCGTCAATCTTTACTCTTCTTAACATCTGTCTGACAATAACTTCTATATGTTTATCGGCGATATCAACTCCCTGCAGCCTGTAAACCCTTTGTACCTCCTGGAGTAAATAGGTTTGAACCCCTACTACGCCCTTAATCTTCAATATATCGTGGGGATTTACGGAGCCTTCGGTTATTTCATCTCCGGCTTCTATTATATCTCCTTCGGAAACCTTTACTCTTGAGCCGTAAGGTATGCCGTAGCTTCTGCTTTCTCCGTCTTCATCTATCACAATTACTTCTTTTTTCTTTTTATTTGAGTCGTTAATCTTTACGGTGCCGGATATTTCGGATATAATTGCCAGCCCTTTTGGTTTCCTTGCCTCAAATAATTCCTCTACTCTGGGGAGACCCTGGGTAATATCATCACCTTCGACATAGGCACCGCCGGTATGGAATGTTCTCATGGTAAGCTGGGTTCCGGGTTCTCCGATAGATTGAGCCGCTATTATTCCCACAGCTTCTCCGATGCTGACCATATCGCCTATGGCCAAATTCACACCATAACACTTTGCACATACCCCGTATCTGGAACGACAATTCAATATGGAACGGATATATACGCTTTTTATTTTTGCATC
>CAZMPR010000130.1:0-4799 GCA_964568265.1 uncultured Clostridiaceae bacterium
TCTTTTGCTTTGAAGCAGACAAAATCCACTGCCGGGATTGTCGTTACCGCCAGCCATAACCCCCCGGAATATAATGGATTTAAGGTTTACTGGGATTACGGCGCCCAGGTTTCATCACCCATTGCCGAGGAACTGATGGAGGAGACAAACAGTATTAAAGATTTTTCAATTCTGAAACCTTATATGAACAGAAATCTAAAGGAATTCACCAATCTGCATATTCTTGGAGAGGAAATGGATAAAAAATATATAGACAGCATCCTTTCTTTATCCATGAATTCTCAGGCTATTAAAGATGCGGAAGATTTAAAAATAGTTTATACACCTCTTCACGGGGCGGGAAATATACCGGTCAGGAGAGTTTTAAAGGAAGCGGGATTTTTAAATGTAAATGTGGTGCCGGAACAGGAACTGCCTGACGGTTCCTTTCCTACAGTGAGATACCCTAACCCGGAGGAGCCTGAAAGCCTTTTATTGGCATTGGACTTGGCAAAAAAAATCGATGGGGATATTATTATAGCCACTGATCCGGACTGCGATAGATTGGGAGTTATGGTGAAAACAGAAAAAGGTGAGTATAAAAGATTGACCGGAAATCAAGTGGGCATACTTTTGACTCATTATATTTTTGATACCTTAAAAAATAAAGGAAAGTTAAAGGAAAACAGTCTGTTTGTTGACACCATAGTTACGGGAAAAATGGCGGAGAAGATTGCAAAGTCTTACGGGGTAAAGACGGGGACTACCTTAACCGGCTTCAAACATATTGCGTCGGTGATAAAAGACAGGGAATCAAAAGGGCAACAATTTGTATTTGCCTTTGAGGAGAGCTACGGTTATATGGCGGGAGATTTTGTCAGGGACAAGGACGGTGTAGCAGCTTCTTTATTGGTCTGTGAAATGGCCGCATATTATAAGACAAGAAACATGAGTATTTATGACGGGCTATTAAGCCTTTATGATAAATACGGTTATTATAAGGAAGATCTTTTTTCTATAGTGTTAAAAGGAAAAGAAGGAGCGGAAGCAATTCTTTCCATTATGAACAGTCTCAGAAGCAATCCGCCGAAGAATATAGGGGGTATTGAGATTTCTGAGTTCAGGGATTATATGACCTATGAATCACCGGAAGGAGTGCCTAAGGATAACGTTTTATATGTGGTTTTTGAAGATAACAGTTGGTTTGCCATAAGACCGTCAGGCACGGAGCCTAAGATCAAGATTTATCTTGCAGTAAAGGGGAGCAGTCAACAGGAATCCGATAGCAAGATGGATTCATTGAGAACCCATGTGAAGGATTTGATAATGGGACTGATACCCGGATGAAAACATTGCTAAAGAACAGAAGAAAAGATATCAGGCTAAAGAATTATGATTATTCACAAGCAGGGTATTATTTTATTACTATATGTGCAAAGGATAGGCAAAAAATATTCGGTGAAATAATTGTAGAGGCAGACGACCCTGTCTGCCCTAAGACTTCAATGAAGGTAAACAATATCGGAAACATTGTAATTGATTGTTGGAGCAAGATAAACGATTTATACGAAAACGTAAAAATAGGTGCGGTTTGTTTAATGCCAAATCATATACACGGAATAATCATAATTACCGAGGGTGGACAGAGTCGTCCACCCCTACAAAAGATAATACAAGGATATAAATCAATATCAACAAGGCTATGTTTTAAGTATAATATGAGAACAGTATGGCAACGCAATTATTATGACAGAGTAATTAGAAATGAAAAAGAGTACTTAAAGGTATTAGAATACATTGAAAATAATCCTATAAAGTGGATAGAGGACAAATATTTTATTTAGGCTCAATTGAAGGAAATAAGGAAAGTTGTATTGAATATATAGATAATGATACTTTTAGGAAGTGTTTTTTTACCCGAAAGCATATTAATTACATAATTATTTAAAACGGCAGGATGAGTCTTTATTTACAAGAGTTTAAATAAAAAGGGGGAGAAGAATGGAAAAGGTACTTATAAGGCTTAGGATGAGTGCACATGATGCTCATTACGGGGGCAATCTGGTGGACGGTGCCAGGATGTTGGGGCTTTTCGGTGATGTGGCTACGGAGCTTTTGATTAGAAACGACGGAGACGAGGGATTGTTTGTGGCTTACGATATGGTTGAATTTTTGGCACCTGTTTATGCAGGTGATTTCATTGAAGCGGAGGGCTATATTGAAAAAGCGGGTAATACCTCAAGAAAAATGAAATTTGAAGCAAGAAAAGTGATACAGGCAAGACCTGATATAAACGATTCCGCCGCGGAAGTTATTGAAACACCGGTGATAGTTTGCAGGGCCAGCGGAACTTGTGTTGTTCCCAAAGACAAACAAAGAAAATAATTTTAAATTTTAGTTATAGGGGGTTGTTTAATTGGATAAACTTATAATAACGGCAGCTGTAAACGGCGCTGAAACTACTAAAGAACAGCAGCCGAATCTACCTGTTACACCGGATGAGATAGCCGAAGCCGCTTATGAGGTTTATAAGGCCGGAGGATCTATGGTGCATATTCATGCCAGAGAGAACGACGGCACGCCGACCCAATCTAAGGATGTTTACAGAGAAATAAGGGAAAAAATAGCGGCAAAGTGCAATATTATATTTCAGCCTTCAACAGGCGGTGCGGTATGGCATAAAGCGGAAGAAAGGGTGCAGCCGGTGCTCTTGAAGCCGGAAATTGCTTCATTAACAGTGGGAACGTGCAATTTCGGCCCCGATGTATTTATGAACACGGAAGAATACATTGAGACCTTTGCAAAGGTCATGTTGGAAAACGGAGTAAAGCCGGAGTTGGAGATATTTGACAGAGGTATGATATTTAACGCCCTTAAATTGGTGAAGAAGGGACTTGTAAAACCGCCTTTGCATTTTGACTTTGTTATGGGTGTGCCCGGAGCCATAATGGGTGAGCCCAGGGATTTAGTGTATCTGGCTCACAGCATACCGGAAGGGAGCACCTGGACGGTAGCCGGTATAGGAAGATATGAGTTGCCTCTTGCTATTATGGCAATAGTGATGGGCGGTCATGTCAGAGTGGGATTCGAGGATAATATATACTATTCAAAAGGTGTTCTTGCCGAATCAAATGCGCAGCTGGTAGCAAGGATTGCAAGGATATCCGAAGAATTCGGCAGAGAAGTTGCTACACCGGATGAAGCAAGGAAAATATTGGGATTGAAGGCATAAATATAAAGCGAAAAGTATAAAACGTAAAGCGAAAAGCAGACAGTTGGACAGTTGGAAGTTGTAGGGGCGGATGACTCTATTAGTGCCATTCTGAGACGAAGTCGAAGAATCTTTTGTGTCGGTACGCATTTTAGGTCTTTGACCGTCCGGCGAAATGTAGGGAACATGCCGTTCAGTGTTGGAAGTATCGGAAGTATCGGAAGTCGTAGGGAGGTGATATGGTATGGTTTTTGATGCATGTATAACTGCATCTCTAAGATGTAAGAAATGCGGGAAACAAAATATAAGAGATATATCTTATTTTGAACTCAAAGAAGCAGACGGCAAGACTATTAATTGCCAATGCGGTGAGCCTTTGATTAAAATAAAAAGCGCTGATCTTAAAACCTTCCATGTCACTATTTCTTGTTTGGCTTGCAATAAAGAACACAAACATATATTGAACTTTAAGTCTATCCCTTTTCGGAAAGCAAAAATCCTGACATGTCCCGCAACAATGTATAGTATAGCTTTCGTGGGGGGAAAATCTTTAGTTAGAAGCCTGGCGGATAGGGAGCAAAGAGACATCGACGAATTCCTGAGCAATATTTGAGTGGAAAGCTTAAAGCTTAAAGCGGAAAGCATAGGGGCGGATGACTCTGTCCGCCTGGCTTTGGCCGGCCAACGAAGTTGTCATCCTGGGGGAATTGCACTGCAATTCCGCGAGGGATCTTGGAAAGTGTTGCAATAACGAAATGCCAAATCAGAATCTTAAAAATTGGAGGTGCTGATGTGAAAATTTTTATCGATACCGCTAATGTGGAAGAGATAAAAAGAGCCAATCATATGGGCATTATTTCCGGAGTAACTACCAATCCTTCTTTGATTGCTAAAGAAGGCAGAGATTTTAAACAAGTGGTATCAGAGATTGCAGAAATTGTTAACGGTCCTATTAGCGCAGAAGTAATAAGTATGAAGTGGGAACAGATGGTAGAAGAAGCTAAAGAACTTTCGAAAATACATAAGAACATCGTAATTAAAATACCCATGTGCGAGGAAGGCCTTATAGCAGTTAAAGTTCTAAAAGAAATAGGTATAAAAACCAATGTCACTTTAATTTTTTCCGTAAACCAGGCACTTCTTGCCGCCCGTGCCGGGGCATCTTTTGTCAGTCCTTTTGTCGGCAGGTTGGACGATATAGGACATTTGGGCATGGACATCGTAAAGGATACCGTTCAAATATTTGATATTTACGGGCTTGAAACAGAAATTATTGCCGCAAGCATAAGACATCCCATGCACGTTATAGAATCGGCTTTGGCAGGAGCCCATATATGCACTATTCCTTTTAGTGTCATAATGAAAATGGTTTCACACCCGCTGACGGATATAGGCATAGAGAGGTTTTTGTCAGATTGGAATAAGTTGAGCGGAGGCGATAGATGAAGACATTCTTTATGGTGTGAGGTTATAGATGACAAAAAATTAAGGGGGGTTTTCGGTTCATGATAGACAGAGATATAGCCATGGGTTTGGTTAGAGTTACCGAAGTTGCTGCATTGCAGAGTGCTTTATGGATGGGGCGAGGGGATAAAAACGCTGCAGACCA
>CAZMPR010000131.1:0-4794 GCA_964568265.1 uncultured Clostridiaceae bacterium
ACCCTGCTCTGCTTTTCACCACCGGAAAGCAGAGCAGGGTTCTTATAGCGCAAATGATCTATTTTTAAATCTTTTAATATACCTGCAACAACAGAATCGATTTCATCATAAGGTAAGCAGAAATTCTCCGGCGCAAAGGCGATTTCCGCTTCCACGGTAGGCAAAAAAAGCTGATTATCTGTTTCCTGAAAAACGATACCAACCTTTTCCGATAAAACAGCGAGGCTCATTTCCTCTATATTTTGTCCTTCTATAAATACAGTTCCCTCAATGATACCGGAAAGGCTTTTGGGTATAATCCCGGCCATTATAAAAGCGAGGGTGGTTTTACCGCATCCACTTAGACCTGCGATGGCGGTTATGGTGTTTTCTGCTATTTCCAAATTTATAGAAGATAATACTGCAGGTTTGTTTGCAGCATATTTGAAATCCAAATTACTTATTTCGATTATCGGGCTCATTCCAAGCGCACCTCAATAACATATTTGCACCATCTTTGGGCGAACATATCGGCAGTAGCTATCATCTGAAAAGGTCCGCTACCGCCTTTTTTCATAGTTCCTAACGGTTTACCGTCCTTTTCGAAGGCCAAATAGATATTCTTTTTTGCAAGAACTTCATCCGTGCCAAGGGCAATTATATAGCCATCCAATCCCGTAACAGTTACTTTTTTAAAACCCTTTATTGTTTCATTATCCATACCTGCTTCATTCATCGCTTCTCGCAGGAGAACCCCTTTATACTTGCGGGGAGTGGGTCCCGATGTAGAAGTGTCTTCTGTGGCACGAAAATCCAAGTTTTTTAAAGAAGTAATCTCTTCAAAAGTAAGGGTAACGGAATCCTCCCCCACAACAAAGGCAATATTGCCTTCATTCTGGACTTTTGAACCTATGTTTTTTGAATTTATATATCCTAAAATTATTATCATAACAAACAACACTAAAATGGCCGTTGTCAACTTTTTATTCTTCATGAGATACCTCCTCGTATAAACAACTTCTATTGAAGCACATTACCATTCAAATCTTTAAACATTTCATCCCTCACCGTCCTTTTGAGGGGCAAAATAATATTTACATTTTAATAATATCGGTTTTTTCTAATTGCTGCACTATTTTCATTGCAATAAGACCGCCTAACCCCCCTGATAATGAGGCAACACTGAGGGACAAAAGCATGGGGATAAGAGGCAGTCTGAAAAACACCAAAGTAGATAAAAAAGTTCCTGTTATATTTGCCACTAAGCCTAAAATGAAAAATCCGGCCGGAGTGGACTTTTTATTACCAAGGACGATAGCCGCCAAGTCCGTGAAAACACCCGGCATAGTATAGGTTATGATGCTGATGGCACCGTGAGTGCCGTATACTCCCGAAACGATGACCAATAAAGCTTGAACTAGCCCTATCAAAGTGGGAGTGCCTTTTTTCTTTGTAATGCCAAGGCCAAGGACAATCCAAAGCATATAAAAGCCTCCGGCAGCGGCCCCACCGGGTATATATAACGGCCCTGTAATTATATGTATCAAAGGCACTATTATGGGTTTGATGGCTATGCCCAATGCTGAAGTCAATGCAATTATCACCAAATCAAACATGGAAAATCTATTTAAAAACTTTTTCATATTCCACCCCAATATTTCTAACATGTCATTCAGTAGGTATTGCGCTGTAAATCCATCAGGATGATAACATCCCGTATTCTGTCATTCTGAAGGAGCTTGCGACTGAAGAATCATATCACAGGCGGACAGAGTCGTCCGCCTCTACGTATTCCAACTCTTCTAGCTAATCAACAATTTATTTACTTTCAACTATTATAGGTATAAGCAAATCCTCACTGCAAAAGATTCCATGGCTTCCACCATTGTCTTCGTTATACATGCCGTGATCTGCCGTGATAATTATATCACCCCTGTATTTTTTGGCAATATCTCTTGTATAACCGTCTAATACACTTAGTTGATCCAAGGCTTCTTTTGAAGCCGGACCATAGCTGTGTGCCAAATCATCATAAGAATGGAAATGTACTAACAGAAGATTAGGGGGACTTTCCAACTCTTTTAAGGCTCTGTTATATATTTCATCATCAATAAAGCCGTCATTATTTTCATCAATATTCAAGATTGTTTCAAATTCGCCTATTAGTATCCTCATATCTCCTTCTATCAACAGGGCATTTTTGCCCATCCGCTCTGCCATTTCAAAAATAGTAGGTACAGGCATAATCTTTTTATCTCTGTTATGTATACCGGTATATTTGGGTGTGACGCCTGTAACCATAGAAGCAAAAGTTACATCAGTGATGGGCGGGAACGCTGTCAGTGCAACATCTCCTTTTTCCAGAGAGGAGATATAAGGTATAATGCCAAGTTCGATAGCCTTTTCATAAAGTTCAAAGCCTAAACCATCAATATAAATAATAAGGACATCTCTATTTTGTTCAAGCGATTTCAAGGCCATGGATGCAACAGTCATTATGCTTTTTTTAGGCGGGTTCTCAACAATTCCTATTGGATTTACGATTCTGTTTTCCTTTGTTTGTAATATAACTGTATTCCTCAAGATTTTTTTCGTAGAATTGATTTTGTCAGTATATAAAATATCCCCGTCTTTTGTATATACAGCAAAACTATGAACTCCTGTATCATCTGTTAAAACTATTGTATCTATGTCAGCTTCCCGTGAGTATAGCAATACGGCGAAACCAAAAATTAATATGAGGGGGAAGATATATTTTTTATAAATTCTAAACATTAAAACTCTCCTATATAAAATAGCAGTTCCACAAGGAAACTGCTTAGTCATAAATAATTCGACTATACATTTGTTTCCTTTCCAAAATAAAGGGAGGCATAAACATTTCTATTTATACCCTTTCGGTTAAGCACCATATAACAGGCAACTTAACTCGGAAACAATATAATGATTAATGGTCTGTCTTAACAATTCGACATAGTATCAAATTTTCCTTTAAAAAGTTTTATCATAGAGGACAAAACAGGTTTTTTTAGTAGCTAAGTATTTACAAGGTATATGAAGTATTTGAACTGAAAGAGAGTTCCGCAATTAAACCTATTAATACATGTAATGGTGGAATACCGTTCGCAGAGGCTTTGCCGACTATTACTTGACTATAACAAGCCTATCCAACATATGGAAACCATATGAAAAGTATGGTATACTCATAAAAAACGTAAAGGCAATAATGTTTGAGAGGAGGAAAAGAGTATGAAAAAAAGAAGATTTGCCTTATTCATAATTCTGTCTGTACTTTTAAGCACAGTGACAACAACCGCTGCCGAGCCAATAACTGACATAGAGAATAATCCTCACAGGAATGCTATAGAGCAAATGGTGGAATTGGGTATATTATCCGGACGGGGAGATGGTCAGTTTTACCCCGATGACAATTTAACCCGGGCGGAAGCCGCAAAAGTAGCAATGTTCCTTGGCGGATTTGAAGAACAGGATGCAGAGCAGGCAAAGGCTTTGCCCCAAGCCTTCGACGATGTGTATGCGGGGATGGGAACTCACGAATGGGCTCTTGGCTGGATTAACTTAGCTGCAGGGGAAGGCATAATAGGGGGTTACGGGGACGGTAAATACGGACCCGGCGATAATCTCCAGATGGCTCAGTGGGCGGCTATCCTTATAAGAATACTTGGATACGAGACAAAAGGACTGGAGTGGCCTACAGGCTATGATCAATTAGCTGATGAGTTAGGGCTTACGGAGGGGCTTGAATACAAAAGTGCTTCCTATATAAGAAGAGATCAAATGGCTAAATTTGCTGCGAATGCAGTATATAATGTAGAGCGTCCCGATGGGTCGAAGATAATAGACCTTTTGGAATATAAGGTAGAGGATGAACCCGGGGACACTGAAGACCGGTCGGAGGAAAAGGTGCCGGAGGATACAAAAGAGCAGAAACTTGAAAGCATAAACATGGATGTAGTATTTACCCCGGAAATCTTGCCCGAAGGGGGAGGGCAGACTTCCACCATAACCATTACGGTAACCGACCAAGCAGGAAAACCGGTAGAGGATGCCAAGGTTTGGTTCCGTGCAACTGCCTTTGAGGGAATTAAAGATAGTGATAGAAATGCACAACTTTCTCATCCCGAGATCATGACCGATGCTTTCGGCAAGGCAGTTATAAGCTACACAAGTCTAGCAGAAGATAATAATAAGATAATTGAGATATATGTATCCGCGGACAAAGACTGCATCGATGTACACAAGCATTATAAAATAATGGCTGCCAACCAGGCTGCTGTGATAAGTGGTGTGGTAAAAGATCCCTATAACGGTACTCCCAAGGAAGGTGTCTTCATACATATCAGAAGGGATGGGGTTGACTATAGTTTCGATAATACAGAAACAGATGATCAGGGCCGCTATTCAATGATAGTGCCCACTGGAACCTATCATGTGTCCTTTGAAATGGAAATAAGGGATCAAATAACAGTTAATGCAAGCAGTCACGGAAAAACTTACACAGCAGATGCCAATAAGGGCATCCTAAAGGGTGTAATAACCGGGGTATCACCGGGAAAATTGGTGATGGCTTTACCGCCGGGCTTTAGGCATAATCCCGATGCTTGGACATTGCAGGCGGAAATACAAAGTGATGGGTCTTTTACTCTTGCCCTTGCTCCAAACACATATGAATTATTTATTGTCGGAAGCCCCAACCCCTCTAAAATAGGAATTACCGTCCAAAGCGGCCAGGTAACCGACATCGGAACCGTAAACGCACGCTGATGACACTGTTGCAGATACATAGTAGCCTAT
>CAZMPR010000132.1:0-4738 GCA_964568265.1 uncultured Clostridiaceae bacterium
AGTTTTCATGGGAAGACTTACAACTTTATACTCCAATAACTATAATTTAACCGAAGCTGTTAAGAAAGCTGACTTAGTTGTCGGTGCTGTATTAATCCCGGGAGCAAAGGCACCCAAATTAGTTACAGAAGAAATGATTAAACAAATGGAGCCGGGCAGTGTTTTAGTAGACGTTGCAATAGACCAGGGCGGCTGCATACAAACTATGAAAGTAACAACCCATGCTGATCCTATATTCGTATTACATGATGTAATCCACTATGGTGTTGCTAATATACCGGGAGCAGTTCCCAAGACAGCTACTTTGGCATTGACTAATAATACATTACCATATGCTTTGAGAATTGCTAACAAGGGTTGGAAGAAAGCACTTATAGACGAAGTACCACTAAGAAAAGGTGCCAACGTGTTAGAAGGAAAAGTAGTATACAAGGCTGTGGCCGACACATTTGATCTACCCTATGTACCTGTAGAGGAAGCATTGGGGATTTAGTTGGAAACTATCCTAAGTTAAAAAAGGTGGTTGCGGCCACCTTTTTTAATTGGGTTTATGAAAATATATAAAAAACCTGTTAGGTTCAAAAGGGGGTTATTGTATTGAAGAAAAAATTAAAAATTAAATATCGTTGTTTGGTTTTGGATCATGATGACACAATAGTTAAAAGCACACCGGATATCCATTACCCGTCTTTTTTAGATTCTTTGAAAAAGCTGCGACCCGAAATAAACCCTATAAGTTATGAGGAGTATATATCCTATTGCTTTAACCCGGGTTTTTTTGAATTATGCAAAGATATTATGAAATACACAAAGGATGAGCAGGAATACCAATACAAGATATGGAAAACATACACTAAGGATAGGGTCCCGGATTTTTATCCCGGACTTGATAAGTTTTTTAAAGAGTATATAGCATCAAAAGGTATAATATGTGTAGTATCACATTCTGATAGGGAACTGATTAAAAGGGATTATGATTTACATTTCGGGTTTGTTCCGGAATTGATTTTTGGGTGGGATATAGGCGAAGATCTTAGGAAGCCCAACCCTTACTCGGTGATGGAGATTATGAAAAAATATAATTTGGATAATGATGAATTATTGGTGTTGGATGACTTAAAACCCGGTTTGGATATGGCAAGGAGCAGCGGTGTAGATTTTGCGTGCGCAGGTTGGTCTCATGTTGTACCACAGATTGAAAGTTATATGAAAGAAAACTCGGATTTTTATTTTAAAACCGTAGATGACTTTGCAGATTTTATTTTTTCGGTATAATTTATAATATAGTTAGATTTGAATAGGAGTAATACGATGAAAACGATTATATTGACGGGCGGCGGAACATCCGGTCATGTGACACCAAATATAGCACTTATACCCGGGCTTAAAGAAGCCGGATATAGGATTTGCTATATCGGTTCTGCCAACGGAATAGAAAGTCAGTTAATCAAAAACGAGAATATAGCCTATTATTCTATCACTGCGGGAAAACTGAGAAGGTATTTGGATTTAAAAAACATTACAGATATGTTTAGAGTTATAGGCGGGTTGAAGCAGTCAGTTTCAATTATTAAGAAAATAAAGCCGGATGTATTGTTCAGCAAAGGCGGTTTCGTTTCCTGCCCCGCTGTTTGGGCTGCGTGGCTATGCAGGGTTCCGGTCGTTATTCATGAATCGGATATAACCCCCGGGCTTGCAAACCGTCTATCAATGCCCTTCGCAAAAAAGATATGTTATACCTTTCCCGAATCTGCAACCTACATTTCGAAAGATAAAGGAGTGATGACGGGACTCCCCATAAGACAATCTTTATTGGAAGGTGATGCATACAAGGGCAAAGAACTTTGCAGATTTTTTAACAATAAACCTATTATTTTGGTAATCGGCGGAAGCCAGGGCTCGGAAATCATAAATAAAGAAATAAGAAAAAATCTGTCGGTTCTGCTGAAAGAGTTTCAAATCTGTCATATATGCGGAAAAGGCAATATTGACGATAGCTTTTCTAATCTGGAAGGATACAAGCAATTTGAATATGTAGATATTGAGCAGCCGCATTTATTTGCCATGACGGATTTGATTATTTCCAGGGCGGGTGCAACAACACTTTTTGAAATATTGGCTCTTAAAAAGCCTAATCTTTTGATACCTTTATCGCGAAGGGCTAGCCGCGGAGATCAGATTTTAAACGCTCAGTCTTTCTCACTCCAGGGATTCAGTATGGTTTTAGAAGAGGAAGACCTTGGTGCGGACTTTATAAACAGCATCGGAAAGCTTTATAAAGAAAAAGACAAGTATATAGTTCAAATGAAAAACAACCAAATTGGAAATAGTGTTGATAATGTAATTGAGGTGATAAAGAGCCTTGGTTAAGGTGGATTATTCTCAAATATTATATAGGCTTGCTATATTTATATAGAAGAAAAAGGTTTAGGAATAATAAATTAGCAGTTATATTAGTGTAAAAAATAAATATTCCTCGCTTATTAAGGCGGGGAATATTTATTTTTTTAATTATGCAGGGACTATTTCAAATGTAATATCAGGCATCAGAGTTTTTAAATAATCTATGATATTGGTCTTTTTCTTATTTTTAGGCGGTTCCCCTAATACAGCATGGGTTATGTTGTTCTCATTTGCAAAACTTACAATAGTTTCGGTTACATTGTTTGAACGTAAAACAGCCATATCCGCACCGGCGTTATTTGATATTTGATAAAGGAATTCCAGGGCTTCACTTTCGTCCGGGTTTCCTAAAAAGTTGGTACCCGTTTTTGCTACATGTATCACGTAAAGCTTTCCGTGCAAATCGCTTGCCATTTCTTTCCCAAATTTTATTAATCTCTCACAATTCTTTTGCACAGTCACACAAACCATTATGTTATTGTCATTATTCACGGTTTAACTCCTTTTCAAATTTTTTAAAACAATTTACCTACGCAGTATCATTATAATAAAGTAATCTATCCGGTGCAATATATAAAAAACAGGTTAAGAACAAATAGTTAGGTATTAAAAAGCACAAAAATTGATGAAGCCTATTGCCGCTTCATACTTACATTTATTTATATGTTATAGAAAGTGTTAATAGATTTTATTTTTTAAAGAATTAAATTGACAATATAAATCATATGTCAAACAAGGGCATATCCCTTTTTGATTCAATAGGTTCTATCAAATAACTCGGTTCTCTTTTCAATTCTATGATTTCTTTTAATGTATATAAATCCGTATCTATATTAATCCATAATTCCTCTTCTTCTCTTTTAAGAATCAAGGGCATTCTGTTATGAACAGTTTTCATTTCGGAGGATGCATCCATGGTGAGTATTACAAAAGAATTGTTATTATATATTCCGCCCATGGAGAATATTTTATCGTCATTTACAGATATTTTGTGCTTATTTTTTTTATTATCTTTGGTTTTCCACTCAAAAAAAGAGTTGGCAGGTATTATGCATCTTTTGACCTCAAAAGGCGATTTAAACATAGGCCTTTCATCAACGGTTTCTGTACGTGCATTTATGATGAGCTTCTTGCTTTTATACATGGGAAAGCCCCATTTCATGGGCATAATAATTGTTTTATTGTTTGATTTAGTGACAGTTAATACGTTTTCCGAAGGAAAGATTTCTCCGGACTTGTATTCTCCCAAAGAATACTCCGCGTTATATCTGGCAACCAAATCTTCTACTTCACTTTCCAACAAAAACCTACCGCACATTATGTTTCAACTCCTTCAAACTATTATTAAAATGATAGCATAACTATAGGCAATAGCAAGCTATTAAAATAGCATCGTTATTGTTACTAAAAGCCCCACTGCCTTAGCGGTGAGAGTTTGATTTCGCCTGTAATAGGCTTACAGACTATCAGGCTTGTAACCCAGTAATCGTGGCAAATATAAAAATCTATATTAAACTTAATGGCTACGTCTAAACAGTAACAAAACATTAAAAAAACGGGTTTGTGGTATTTTACACAAAAAAGTGTTATATTAAAATATAGGTGAAGATTTAAACCGATTGGGTTGCCGCAGACCATAAATTTAAAATTTTCATGTTGACGATTATGTTTAAAACATATATAATAATATTTGTCGCTGTACAGTTAGCACTGAACAGTCGGCCGGAGTGGCGGAACTGGCAGACGCACAGGACTTAAAATCCTGCGGTCCTTAAAGACCGTACCGGTTCGATTCCGGTCTCCGGCACCAATTTATAAAGCGGGGTAGAGCAGTACGGTAGCTCGTCGGGCTCATAACCCGGAGGTCGTGGGTTCAAATCCCTCCCCCGCAACCAAATTTTTCAATAATCTGTAACTACAGTTTAGGTTTAGATTAGGCGGCGTAGCTCAGTTGGCGAGAGCATTCGGTTCATACCCGAACGGTCATTGGTTCAAGCCCAATCGCCGCTACCATTTTTTTTGTCAAATTTAATCGGCCCATTGGTCAAGCGGTCAAGACGCCGCCCTCTCACGGCGGCAACGGGGGTTCGATTCCCCCATGGGTCACCAAATTATTTACTATTGTACATATCCTATGCTAATAATTTTATTTTATTTTGCACATAAGCAGCTACTTTAACTTTTTGCATTCTTATAATTTTATAAAAGTACAATGGAATATATGATCTTGGTTGTTAAAACTTAATGCGGCGGAGCCGCTTTTGTTGTTTTTGCATATCTAATGTCACACATTATGCTATTTTGTCTAAAACTTTTGCAGTTAACATAACCGGTA
>CAZMPR010000133.1:0-4655 GCA_964568265.1 uncultured Clostridiaceae bacterium
AACCATAGTTGAACGGTTGTAGTGGCGGACGACCCTGTCCGCCAGTGTATCGATATACACTCGACATCCCGCTTTTCACTTTCCGCTTTCCACTGCCCAACTGTCCCCTAACCAACTAACCAACTAACCAACTTTCCAACTGTCTAATTTTTAGTATTAAGCACAATTATGAAAATGATTCAAATCAACAAAACATTACAATTTTCTTTGAAGGGAAAAAAATATTAATAAAGAATTATACTATAAAATAGTAACATTGGGGGGAATGATATGCAAATAGTTTTTGAAAAAGTGAATAATTCATTGATAATCAAACTTTTTGGGGAGTTGGATCACCATAGCAGTGAATATATAAAAGAAAAGATAGACATGGAGATAATGAGAAAGAACCCGCAAAATATTATTTTTGATATGGGGAATCTCACTTTTATGGACAGCTCCGGTATAGGTGTAATTATCGGAAGGTATAAACTTATATCCGCAAACGGCGGTAAAACTGCGATAGTTAATCTGAAACCGCAGATAAAAAGGGTATACGAGATTTGCGGTTTAAAAAAGATAATACCAAGCTTTAGTACAAGCAAGATCGCAATAGAAAAACTTTAAAGGAGTGAATTATAGAATGAAAATTGATAATGAAATGAAACTTGAGTTTTTAAGTAAATCACAAAATGAAAGTTTTGCCCGTTCGGTTGTGGCGGCATTTGCGGCTCAGCTTGACCCCACCATAGAAGAATTATCGGAAATAAAAACTTCGGTATCGGAAGCGGTAACAAATTGCATCATCCACGGATATGAACATAAGCAGGGCAGGATATTGATAATTTGCAGATTAGCCGGCAATACAGTTGAAATTCAGATTATAGATGAGGGTAAAGGCATAGAAGACATCGACCTGGCGAAACAGCCCCTTTATACAAGCAAGCCCGAATTGGAAAGGTCTGGGATGGGATTTACCGTTATGGAAACTTTTATGGACGAACTTGAAATTGTGTCGGAAAAAGGCGTAGGTACAAAGATAGTTATGAGAAAAGTCATTAAATACAACGATTAGGAGCCGATTTTATGGAATGGTTAAAGTTGTCTCAAGGAGAAATAAACGATATTATAAAAAAGGCTCAGAACGGTGATAAGGAACTGGAGAATTATCTGATAACACAAAACATAGGCTTAATAAGGAGTGTCATAAAAAGATTTACAAACAGAGGCTGCGAATATGAGGATTTGGTTCAGATAGGCAGTATAGGGCTTCTTAAAGCTATAAAGAATTATAATCCCGGTTTCAACGTTAGGTTTTCTACATATGCTGTACCAATGATAATCGGCGAGATAAAAAGGTTTTTGCGAGACGATGGAATGATAAAAGTCAGCAGAAATTTGAAGGAAATAGCCGCCAAAGCTTATACGTTGAGGGAATCGGTAGAAAAAAACACCGGCAAAGAACCTACTATATCCGAATTGGCGGCAGAGTTGGATGTAACAAAAGAAGAATTGGTTATGGCGATGAATTCACAAAACGCAACTCAATCTTTACATGAATTGATAAGCCGAGAGGAAGGAACAACAATAGAGCTTATAGACAGAATAGAAAGCGCCGAGAGCGAAGAGTCGGGGTTAATAAACAGAATAGTATTAATGGAAATGTTATCTGAATTGGAACAAAAAGAAAGACAAATAATTATTTTGAGATATTTCAAAGAAATGACACAATGCCAAATTGCAAGAGCATTGGGAATATCACAAGTCCAGGTTTCAAGGATTGAAAAAAAGATATTAAAAAAATTAAGAGATAGAATGGATTGATGCATTAAAATGAATGAATTTTACTAAATGTAGAATAATATATAGTAATAAATCCTTAGGAGAAAAAAATGAGAAAATACAGATATGTAATTTTACTTATATTAATAATTACATTGATATATTTATCATGGACTTTTATAAATAATCACTTTATAGATAATACTCCCGGTAAGGCTAAACTTGTAAAACTATTATGATGCTTAAACAATTATTCTACTAAAAGGTGATATTCATGAGTGAAAAAAACTACTATAAAACGAGGAAAAATTATTTGAACATGGAGCAGGAAAATGAAAATGAAGTTCGCTCCGATATAGATGTAAAAATAACCAATAATGTGATGAGAAAACACGAGTAGGAAACTACTCATAAAAAAGCTCCTTTTCAGTTTTAGATATTACTGGAAAGGAGCTGATTTTATTAATAATCTAATTTGATGGAAACTGATAGATTAACAATCTAATCAAATACTTATTACTATTATTCTTTATCATCTTTTTTATCTTTGTCTTTATCCCTGTCATTATTGTTTTTATTTTTATCGGTTTCGGTTTTGCTATTATCATCTTTATCATTATTACTGCCATCATCTTTATTGTTATCAGTATCAAAATCATCTTTATTTTCTTCAGGATCGAAATAGTCATGCTGCAAATCGCATATTTTAACGGGGGCTTCATAAATATTGTCTGCAGGAAGAGCCTTAGTCTCATCAAATGGCTCTAACCTTTGAGTATATATTCTTGATTCAATTAAATACGGCGGGCAGCTTGGTGATGCCAGTAACCCCGATTCGGTGCAAATATCTTTAATTACGTGAATATCACAAATACTCTCCGCATCGGGTTCCGTTCCTTTAATAAATATTTCCGTTTTTATTGTAGAGCCTCTTGGGTCAAGTTTGCAAAGCTCGGAAGGCCTTTTACCGGATTTTGTACAAATCTCAGCAGATACAAAACCGCTGGGTTGTTGGAAGGTTTTAGCCGGCAATTCTTTGTGGATATCCAGCATTATTGCTTTCCAGAGTCTGGCGGGATAAGAGCCTCCGGTAAAAGACATTGGCTTAGGGTCGTCATGCCCCATCCATACGGCTGCCGTATAATAGGGTGTATATCCGATGAACCAAGCATCTTTATACTCTGTTGTCGTACCTGTTTTGCCCGCTACCGGCATATTTGGCAATGCCGCATTGACACCGGTACCGCCGGCTTGCACAACATCCCTCATCATATTAACCATTAGATATGCAACCTGTTCGCTTAGCACTCTTCGTTTATCTGTGGAATTTTCAATCAGAACATTGC
This sequence comes from uncultured Clostridiaceae bacterium, assembly GCA_964568265.1. Lineage (GTDB taxonomy): Bacteria > Bacillota > Clostridia > Lutisporales > Lutisporaceae > JAAYKT01. Next base: position 3,108 of record CAZMPR010000133.1, read on the forward strand.
CATGTCTGTCATAAACTTCAGTAAAAGATTTTGGCGCAATATACACTCCTTTATTCGGGAAAACATTATAAGCCGCTACCATTTCTATAGGCTTAACGCCTTTTGTCATACCGCCTAAAGCCAAAGCCGGAAGATTTCTGTCATTTCTTTTAGGGTCCTTTGTCTCTATGGTTGTAAATCCGAATTTATCTAAATATTCAATGGAACGTTCTATTCCTATATCTTGCAAGACCTTTACGGCTACTATATTCAGTGAATTCTTTATACCTTCTCTGACTGTTACTAAACCCCTGAAGGTTTTATCATAATTTCTGGGAGAATAATTGCCAAAGGTAACGGGTGCGTCATCCACCACAGTACCTGCTGTATATCCGTTATCCAAAGCCGGAGCATAAACACTCAGCGGTTTTATTGAGGAACCGGGTTGCCTCAGAGATTGAGTGGCTCTGTTAAGACCTCTTCTTACTTTATTGCTTCTGCCACCCATAACCGCTTTTATTTCACCCGTATTGTTATCGATTATAACCACGGAAGCCTCCGGTTGCAGAGTTCCGTTTTCATCTTCTTTTGATGGCGGAAATAACTTTTCATTATCAAATGCCGCCTCAACACTATTTTGCATATCAGTATCAATAGTAGCTACAATTTTTAAGCCACCGTTATAAACTTTTCTGTTTGCTTCTTCCTTGGTGTATCCTAATTTTTCTTGAAAAGCCTGAACCACGTCTTTAATTACCATATCGGCAAAATAAGTTGTATCTATTTCTCTTTCCACCTTTGCCAGCTTAATCTCTTCTACTAAAGCCGTATTATATTCGTCCTCTGATATCATGTTTTGATCAAGCATTTCGGCAATAATCAGGTTTTTTCTTTTTATAGAATTATCGTAATTCAGGTAGGGGGAATAAGTGGAAGGATACTTTGTTATGCCTGCTATTACGGCAGATTCGGCTAAACTTAAATCAGCGATATCTTTGGCAAAATAATATAAGGCAGCTTCTTTAACCCCCGCAACATTATTGCCACCCAGACCTATGGTATTCAAATAGGCCTCAAGGATTTGCTCTTTAGTAAACTGTCGTTCTAATTGTATGGCATAATATGCTTCTATTATTTTTCGTTTAAATTTCTTTTCCGGATTTAAGTATATATTTTTAATAAGCTGTTGGGTTATTGTACTGCCGCCGTGGGCTAACTTGCCCAGCTTAAAATCCTCTATTGCCGAACCTATAATACGTCTGATATCAATACCCTTATGTGTGTAGAATCTTTTATCCTCTATTGCAATAAAGGCATTCTGTAAATCCTTAGGTATTTCGTCCAAGGTAATCATAGTCCTATTTTCGTTGGCATGTAACTTATCGATGACCTTTTCGTTTTTATCGACAATATAAGTAGTTTGATTTAAGTCAAATATTTCTTCATAATCCAAAGGCTCTGCATTTTTTATCCAAACATAAACAGTGCCTAAAACCACACTGGAACCGGTAATTGCGGTCAATAACAAGACAATAACAACTATCAGTAAAACTCTTTTTATAACACGAG
>CAZMPR010000134.1:0-4647 GCA_964568265.1 uncultured Clostridiaceae bacterium
GTTGAGAGTGTTGAGGCTGCTATTTGCGAAGTGTGGGAAAAAGGCGGAGATGGCGGGCTTGATTTAGCGCAAAAGGTTATAGAGGCATGCGAAAAGGAAAGCAAATTCAAATTTTTATATGACGCTGAGGATTCCGTTAAAGATAAAATTGAGAAGATAGCTAAAGAAATATATGGCGCTAAAGGTGTAGTGTACACCGGTAAAGCCGATAAGGAGATAAAAAGACTGGAAGAGCTGGGTCTTGATAAATATCCAATATGTATGGCTAAAACTCAATATTCACTTTCTGATAACCCGGATCTTTTAGGAAGGCCGGAAAATTTTGAAATCAACGTAAAAGAAGTTAGGGTTTCGGCTGGCGCCGGATTTATCGTGGTACTTACCGGTGATATCATGATAATGCCGGGGTTACCTAAAGTTCCTTCGGCTGAAAAGATAGATATTGATGAAAATGGCGTAATAACCGGTTTATTCTAAACCGATTGTGTAAAGGGATGCATTAAACTGCGTCTCTTTTTTTATGCAATGCCGTATAAAAAATTCGTCTATTGTTAAACCATCGTTCAACTATCGTTTAACTATCGTTCAGCTATCGTTCAGCTATCGTTTTTCTATCGTTCAGCTATCGTTTTTCTATCGTTCAAAGCTTTACTTTGTTAAAAAATAAATAAAAATAGTAGTACTCTTTATAATGGAAATATGATATCATATATTAAGAAGGAAATCTTGCAAAATTGTTAGCGAATGAAAGATATCATTCAAATTATTCAATAAGGCATACAAAAATAGTTGAAGTAAATGTCATATCATTTTAATTACATAATCAGGTTTTATCATATAACTAAATGATTTTAGTTAAAGGGAGGCATAGCATGTATAGTAAAGAAAAACTTAATGCTATTAAAGCAAAAAAAGATGAATGGGAAAAATCCCAAATCGAAAAAACTTTAGCCAAAAGACCCGAAAGAAAGGCAGAATTTATCAACGGTTCCGGAATCGAATTAAAAAGAGTGTATGATCCGGAAGATATAGCTGAGATTGATTACAACGAGAATCTTTCCTATCCTGGAGAATACCCTTACACAAGAGGCGTTCAGCCCACCATGTATAGGGGTAAGTTCTGGACCATGAGACAATATGCCGGCTTTGCTACTGCGGAAGAGTCAAACAAAAGGTATAAGTATTTATTGAATCAGGGACAGACAGGTCTGAGTGTTGCATTCGATTTGCCTACTCAGATAGGCTATGATTCTGATCATCCTTTGGCCGAAGGAGAAGTGGGGAAGGTCGGTGTCGCAATCGATTCTCTGAAAGATATGGAAATATTGTTTGACGGAATCCCCCTTGATAAGGTAAGCACATCAATGACTATCAATGCACCGGCATCCGTTTTATTGGCAATGTATATTGCAGTTGCAGCTAAACAGGGCATAACGCCGGATAAACTTTCCGGTACAATCCAAAACGATATTTTAAAAGAATATATAGCCAGAGGTACATACATTTTCCCCACGGAAGCATCCATGAGATTGATTACCAATATTTTTGAGTATTGCGCTTCCAATGTACCTAAGTGGAATACAATTTCCATAAGCGGTTATCATATCAGGGAAGCCGGTTCAACGGCTGTTCAGGAGGTTGCATTTACATTAGCTGACGGTATAGCTTATGTAAACGCGGCAATAGATGCAGGTTTGGACATAGATGAATTCGCGCCCAGGCTTTCATTTTTCTTCAATTCTCATAATGATTTATTTGAAGAAGTAGCAAAGTTTAGAGCGGCAAGAAGACTTTGGGCAAAAATAATGAAAGAAAGATTCGGTGCAAAAGATCCTAAATCACTGATGCTGAGATTCCATACTCAAACAGGCGGTTCCACACTTACAGCCCAACAGCCGGATAATAATGTTGTCAGGGTTGCGGTACAAACTTTAGCAGCAGTATTGGGAGGCACTCAATCATTACACACTAATTCCAGGGATGAGGCACTGGCACTTCCTTCGGAAGATTCCGTAAGAATTGCCCTTAGAACACAGCAAATAGTAGCATATGAAAGCGGTGTTACTGAAACAATAGACCCACTGGCAGGTTCTTATTATGTGGAAAGCCTGACAGATGAAATTGAAAATAGGGCTGCAGAATATATCAGAAAAATAGATGATTTGGGCGGTGCAGCCAAAGCAATTGAAAGAGGATTCATACAAAAAGAAATACAGGAATCTGCTTATATATATCAGAAAGAGATTGAAAAGGGCGAAAGAATAGTTGTTGGAATGAACAAGTTTGAAATCAAAGAAGCTACGCCTAAAGGACTGCTTAGGGTTGATCCCGCTGTAGGAGAAATGCAAAAAGAAAAGATTAGAAATCTAAAAGCCCAACGAGATAATAAAAAAGTGGAAAAAGACCTGAATGCATTAAAAGATGCGGCAACAAAAGATGAAAATCTTATGCCTTATATTATAGAAGCTGTTAAATCATATTCCACATTAGGCGAAATTTGCGATGTTCTAAGAGAAGTTTTCGGCGAATATCAGCAATCTGTTATTTTGTAAGGAGGGGAAGAAATGAACAGACCAATCAGAGTGTTAGTTGCAAAACCCGGTCTTGACGGGCATGACAGAGGAGCAAAAGTAGTAGCACGTGCGCTTAGGGATGCGGGGATGGAAGTTATTTATACGGGACTTAGGCAGACCCCTGATCAAATCGCAGAAGCTGCAATACAAGAAGATGTTGATTGTGTTGCTCTCAGCATACTATCCGGAGCTCATAATCATCTTTTCCCTAAGACTGTCAACCTTTTAAGAGAAAAAGGAGCAGATGATATTTTAGTAGTCGGAGGAGGGGTAATACCCGAGGAAGATATCCCCGGTCTAATGGAAGCGGGTATCGCAGGGATATTTACACCGGGCACTCCTACAAGTGTGACTATAGATTTCATCAGACAAAACATCAAAAGGGCATAAGGACGGTGATGAAAAATGGATGTTAGGACAGGCTTGTTAAAGGGTGAAAAGAGAGCGGCAGCGCGTCTCATAACTATGCTTGAAAACGAGAATGAAGAAGGTATTAGATTATTAAAGGAGTTTTTTCATTTAACAGGCAGGTCAAGGATTATAGGCATTACAGGGCCTCCGGGTGCGGGGAAAAGCACTGTTACCGATAAATTGGCTAAATATATCAGAAAAATCGGTAAAAAGGTTGCCATCATAGCTGTTGACCCAACCAGTCCTTTTAGCGGAGGAGCTATTTTGGGTGATAGAATCAGAATGTCCGATTTGAATACTGATGAAGGAATATTCATCAGGAGCATGGGGACAAGGGGGGCCTTAGGCGGGCTTTCAAAATCGGTAAACGGTGCGGTTAAAGTAATGGATATAATGGGTTACGATTATATTTTCATTGAAACCGTTGGTGTAGGTCAATCAGAAATAGATATTATTAAAGTTGCGGATACAGTAGTCATGGTTATGGTACCGGGTCTGGGTGATGATATACAGGCTATTAAAGCCGGTGTAATGGAAATAGGAGATATATTTGCAGTAAACAAATCAGACAGGGAGGGTGCAGAAAGGACTGTAACCGAAATAGAGATGATGCTTGACCTAAACGGCAAAGGAGAATACAGACCACCGGTTAAAAATATCATAGCCATAGACAATATAGGCATTGATGAATTGTTTGAGGATATTGAAAAACATAATCTTTATATGATAGAATCCGGTAATTTTGAAATAAGAAGAAAAAAGGCTATTGAAGAAGAGATAATAGGTATATTCAAAGAAAATTTAATAAACAAAGTAAATAAACTGCAGCAGAAGACAGATTATATGTCCACCTTAATAACTCAAGTGTATGGCAAATCAAAAGATACATATACTGCTGCAATGGAATTATCGAATATAATAAATGATGAAGGGGGGAGAATAAATGGTAAATAAATTAGACCATATAGGAATTGCCGTCAATGACTTGGAAGACTCGGTTAAATTTTATGAAGAGATTTTGGGATTAAAGCTTCAAGGTATAGAGACAGTTGAGGAACAAAAGGTTAAAGTGGCTTTTTTGCCCTTTGGGGATACTGAAATAGAATTATTGGAGGCAACTTCACCGGACAGCCCCATTGCAAAATTTATTGATAGTAAAGGGCAGGGTGTACAGCATTTAGCTTTTAGAGTAGATAATATAGAAAAAGCATTGGAGGAGATGAAACAAAAAGGAATACGACTTATTGATGAGAAACCCCGTTACGGCGCAGGCGGCGCAAGAATAGCCTTCTTACATCCTAAGAGCACAAACGGTGTTTTAGTAGAGTTATGTGAAAGGAAAGAATAGGAGTGGTAAAATGTCAATGGAAAAAATTAAAGAACTTCAAGAATTAAGGCAAAACATCACTTTGGGTGGCGGCGAAAAAAGAATTAAAAAACAGCATGATGCAGGCAAAATGACAGCAAGGGAAAGATTAACTCTGCTCTTTGACGAAAACAGTTTTGTTGAAATTGATGCTTTTGTAAAACATCGCTGTACTGAATTAGGCATGCAGGATGTTGAAGCTCCGGGAGAAGGAGTTGTAACAGGATATGGTACTGTTGAAGGCAAGTTGGTTTATGCTTTTGCCCAAGACTTTACTGTAGTCGGCGGTTCCTTGGG
>CAZMPR010000135.1:0-4639 GCA_964568265.1 uncultured Clostridiaceae bacterium
AAAAAGCATTTTATCCGATACTTTGAGATATTTGGATGTTAAACCACAGTATACGGAAGAAGAAGCGAAACTTTTATTGAAAAATAAAATTACAGTGCCTGAGGTAAGGAATATTAAGTTGAAGGAGGCCAAGAAACTGCTCGCTCAAAATAAGCTGAGATATAGATTGGAAGAAGAACAAGATGAACCTACTGAAGATTCTATAATACCCCGGGCCGATTCTAAAGTAGACGAAGGAACCATAGTAATCCTTTATGCTAAACCGAAGGAATAGATAAAAAACGGAAAAAGGCAACGGAGATTAATTTCCGGTTGCCTTTTTATAAAAGAAGGCCTAAAAGCGAATGTTTCTGTGCTATTATTAAGAATCAGAGGTGGTAATGTGAATCTTCGTATGCTTATTGAGGGCATAAGTTTTTTGGATATAAGCGGAAGCTTAGATATCGAAATAGAAGGAATAGCCTATGACTCCAGGATGGTTTTAAAAAATTACCTTTTTGTCAGCATGGGCGGATATGCTACGGACGGTCATTTCTATATTGGTGAAGCGATTTCACGTGGGGCTGCGGCGGTTATAGTTGAAAAGGATTTTGTTGCCGAAAACACCACTGTAATTTGGGTTAAAAATTCAAGAAAAATTCTTCCCATAATTTCTTCAAGGTTTTACAATAACCCGACAAATGTGTTAAAATTAATCGGAATAACCGGTACAAATGGTAAAACCACTACTGCATATTTGATAAAATCCATATTGGAAAGCTGGAATAAAAGGGTTGGTTTAATAGGAACTATTGCCGTAGAAATAGGAGCTAAAAAAATAGACTCCATGAGGACAACACCAGAATCATTGGACTTGCATAAGATGTTTATGGAAATGGTTGATGAGGGATTAAGTTATGTGATTATGGAGGTTTCTTCCCATTCGCTGATACAAAAACGCGTGGAAGGCTGTAATTTTCATATTGGAGCCTTTACAAATTTATCACAAGATCATCTTGATTTCCATAAAGATATGGAAAGTTACAGAAAAGCAAAAGAAAAACTGTTTTATATGACAAAATATGCAAATGTTATAAACTGTGACGATAAGGAAGGACGTAAAATAATCCATAGCATAAAAAATATAAAAACTCCTTTAATTACTGTTGGTATTGATAATAAAGCCGATGTAATGGCAAAGAATATTGAAATAAATGATGAAGGAGTGAGCTTTACTCTTGTTAATCCCGATTATACAATCCCCATTCGCAGTAAAATTCCCGGCAGGTTCAGTGTGTATAACTGTTTAGTTGCTGCAGCTGTCGCTTACGTTGAAGGGGTTGATAAAAAAGCTGTATGTGACGGAATAGAAAGCCTAAAAAGTGTTGCGGGAAGAGTTGAGGTAGTCAATATAAATACACCTTATAAAGTGATAATTGATTATGCACATACACCGGACGGATTGGAAAACATTTTAGTTTCAATTAGAAACTACGCTGAAGGAAAAATAATAACTGTTTTTGGATGCGGCGGTGACAGAGATAAAGGAAAAAGAAGCATTATGGGAAAAATAGCCGGCACCTATTCAGATTTTTGCATATTGACCTCGGATAATCCAAGGTCAGAAGAGCCTTATTCGATAATTAGACAGATAGAAAAGGGTATAGTAAACACCGGATGCAGTTACATCTGCATAGAAAACAGAAAAGACGCAATAAGAGAAGCGATGAAAATTGCCAAGAAGGGTGATATCATACTCCTCGCCGGAAAAGGCCATGAAAGGAACCAGGAGTTAAGCGATAAAATAATTGACTTTGATGAACGGGAAATAGTAAAAATGATACTGAAGGAGGATTTAAATGGAACCTCTTAGGCTTTCCGAGTTGGCCTTTGCAACTCAGGGCGAAATATATAATGCGGACATAGATTTTTTTATAACCGGTATAAGTACGGATAGCAGAAAGACTAAACCCGGTGATTTATTTGTGCCGATTATCGGTGAAAACTTTGACGGTCACAGTTTTATCAATAAAGCGGCTGACTCGGGTTCTATTGCAGTTCTTACAGACAGACATCTTAAAAATGACGAATTGCCATATATTAAAGTAGAAAATACATCGGTTGCTTTATTAAAAATTGCCGGACATTATAGAAAAAAGTTTAACATTCCAGCTATAGCTATAACCGGAAGCTCCGGGAAAACTACCGCAAAAGATATGATTGCGGCTGTTTTAAGCCAGTCTTTAAATGTGCTGAAGAATGAAGGAAATTTTAACAATACCATTGGTTTGCCTCATACATTATTCAACTTAAACAAAAATCATGAAATTTGCGTCTTAGAAATGGGAATGAATAGTTTTGGGGAGATAAAACAACTGGTTGAAACAGTAAAACCTGATATAGCAATAATAACGAACATTGGAACAGCACATATTGAATTTTTAAAATCCCGGGAAGGAATTTTGAAAGCCAAACTTGAAATAATTGAGTATTTTAATGAACAAAATACATTGATAATTAACGGCGATGATGAATTACTTAAAACCATAAAAAGTGATACTTTTTCCGTTATTCACACCGGTTTAGACGAAAGTAATGATATTTACGCCTTTGATATTAAGCAAATAGATAACAAAGGAATGGAGTTTACAACTGTAATTGACGGCATAAAAGAATCGTTTTTTATACCAATTTTGGGAATACATAATGTTTATAACGGACTTTGTGCTATTGCCGTCGGCGTTTGTCTCGGATTGCCTTTAGAAAAGATAAAAAAGGGACTGTCAGGGTTTAAGGCTCCGGATATGAGGATGGAAAGCTTTTCATTAAATAATGGTATGACCATAATAAATGATGCATATAATGCAAACCCCGAATCTGTGAAAGCGGCAATAATAACATTAAAAAACATCCAAAACAAGGACAGGAAAGTTCTAATATTAGGCGATATGTTTGAACTGGGGGATTATACTGATAACGGACATTATGAAGCAGGAAGGCATGCTGCTTTAAACGGCATTGATGTTTTGATTACTATAGGTGTGAGAACTAAAATGACTGAACAGGGCGCAGCGGAAAACGGATTAAAAGAAACTCATCACTTTGAAAATAACGAAGAAGCAAAAAAATGTCTCGGAAACATCCTGAAGCCTTGTGATACTGTTCTTATCAAGGGTTCAAGAGCGGCAAAATTAGAGGAAATAGTTAACTTCTTACGAGAGAGGAGATAAAACACGGATGAACTTTTTGATAAGCGAGGAATACAAGTTATTCATTATTTGCATAATTTCATCTTTTGTATTGGCAATAATTGCCGGACCTTTACTAATCCCGTTGCTAAAGCGATTAAAATTCGGTCAAAGAGTTAGGGATGACGGACCACAAAGCCATTTAAAAAAAGAAGGGACACCGACAATAGGAGGACTTATTTTTTTAATACCCGCAATCATAGTTTCCTTATCTTTTTCAAAAGATAAAGACATGTATTTAGCGCTGATAACTACAATGCTTTACGGTTTAATCGGTTTTATGGATGATTATATAAAAATAATCAAGAAAAGATCATTAGGTTTAAGAGCCTGGCAGAAAATTTTTGCACAAATTACTGCAGCAGTTTTTCTGGGATATATTGCGGGGGGAGTTACTCAAATTGGAACCGAGGTGCTTGTACCTTTCGCGGGCAAATACATAGATTTAGGAATTTTTTACATACCTTTTACAATATTTATGATATTAGGCGTAGTAAACAGCGTAAATCTTACTGATGGTTTAGATGGATTGGCGGGAGGTACTACCGTAGTTGTATTCGGTTTTTTTGCGATAATAGCTTTAACGATAAAGCACTTGGGGATACTGGTTTTTTGCGGCTCATTCATAGGCGCCATGTTGGGATTTTTAAGATTTAATTCTCATCCCGCCCAGGTAATTATGGGTGATACCGGGGCCTTGTCTTTGGGAGCGGCATTGGCTTCTTTGTCTGTAATTATGAAACTACCGTTGTTTTTGATAATAGTCGGCGGTGTTTATGTAGCCGAAGCTCTGTCCGATATTATACAGGTTATTCATTTTAAGAGAACTGGAAGAAGAGTTTTTAAAATGGCTCCTTTACATCATCATTTTGAGCTTTCCGGTTGGGCGGAAACAAAAGTGGTATCGGTTTTTGTTATAGTTTCTATAATATTATGTTTGATAGGAATTTTAGGAATTAGCTGATATGAGAGGTTGATAGCGTTGATAAGAGAAAAAAAGAACGTTTTGGTTTTGGGTGCTTCTGTGACCGGAATTCCCGTAGTACAAAAACTTTATAAAAGAGGCAATCATATTATTTTAAATGATATAAAAAAGGCGGAAGATTTAGAAGAATACTTGAATTCTATTAAGGACTTGAACATAGATATTGTAGACGGAGGACACCCGGTGGGCTTGGCAAAAGAATGTGACTATATTGTTATGAGCCCCGGGATACCCTTGGATATACCGCTTTTAAAAGAGGCAAGAAAGTTAGGTAAGGAAATTATAAGTGAAATAGAATTGGCATACAGACTAACTGATGCCGAAATAGCGGCTATAACGGGAACTAACGGAAAGACAACGACAACAACATTGTTGGATGAGATGCTGAAGGAGAGCATGAGAAATACCTTTATAACCGGAAATATCG
>CAZMPR010000136.1:0-3541 GCA_964568265.1 uncultured Clostridiaceae bacterium
TGATAGAAGAATACAATCCAAAATATTTGGCCGTAGCTTTCGACACGAAGGCTCCCACTTTTAGGCATGAAGAATATGCTGAATATAAAGCCCAGAGGCTGAAGATGCCGGAAGATATGTCGGAGCAGATACCCTATCTTAAGCAAATCTTGGATGCAATGAGAATCGAAAGAGTCGAAATAGACGGATATGAGGCCGATGATATAATAGGTACTCTATCTAATATTTCAGATAAAAAAGATATACATACTCTTATAGTAACAGGCGACAGAGACACTTTTCAGCTTATAAGCCCTAAAGTGCACGTTTTGATTACGCGAAAAGGCATAAGCGAGACGGAGGAGTTTGACAGAGAAAAGCTTATTATACAATACAATATAGCTCCGGAACAGGTTACGGATTTAAAAGGCTTAATGGGAGACGCATCGGATAACATTCCCGGGGTGCCAGGCGTAGGGGAGAAAACCGCATTGGCATTACTTGACCAATTCGGCAATATGGATAATCTTATGAAAAACACCGAACAAATCAAAAAGAATAAGGTTCGTGAGAACATCGAAAACAACAAAGAAATTGCGTTAATCTCCAGAGGCTTAGCCACTATAAAAAAAGACGTCCCTATAAGAGCAGAAATGGATATGTACATATATGAAGGACCAGATTACGGAGCCCTGATCAACCTATATCAAAAATTAGGATTTAACAGTCTTTTACAAAGAGCAAAAAAACAACACGGTGGGACAGTATCAGAGGAAGAAGAAAAAGAGATTAAGTTCCGTCTTATAGAAAAAGAAGCGGATTTAAAAAGTTTTTTACAAAACATAAAGAAAGAGAAGCTTTTTTCATTCAAAACCTCGATTGTAACCGATTTTATATACTTATCTTTGAACGACAAACAGTATATAGTTCCGATAAATAAAACTACATTACCCGTCATTAAAACTATAATGGAAGATAAAGAAATCCAAAAAGCCGGTCATGATTTAAAATTCGATATCATAGCCTTGAAGAATATGGATATAGATATTGAATCCGTCAGATTTGACAGTATGATAGGAGCCTATCTTTTGAATCCTTCAAAACCCAATTACAGATTAAAAAACATCTACAGAGAATACACAGGAGAGGATATCCCCGATTATGAAGATAAAGAAGCGGAACACAATAATTATTGCAGCTCAGTAAAAGCTGTTTGGAATCTTATAAAACCTATGGAAGAGGAAATAGAGGAGAAGGGTATGGAAAATCTTTTCCATAATATTGAGATGCCGTTAATCGGTGCTTTGGCGGATATGGAACATAACGGTTTTAAAGTGGATAAAGGCAGGCTGAATGAACTCTCAGCGGAATTTTCGGAAAGAATAGATAAGATAACCGAAGAAATATACAATGATGCGGAAGAGGAGTTCAATATTAATTCCACAAAACAATTGAGCTTTATCTTATTTGAAAAATTCAATCTGCCTCCCATCAAGAAGACAAAAACAGGCTATTCCACCAATGTGGAAGTTCTGGAGGCTCTCCTTGATAAACATCCCATTATAGAAAAAATTTTGTTGTACAGAAAACTGTTAAAATTGAAATCCACCTATATTGACGGTTTGACAAATCTGATAAATCCCAAAACAGGCAGGATTCATTCCAAGTTCAATCAAACTATTACAGCTACGGGAAGGCTTAGCAGCACAGACCCTAATTTGCAGAATATACCTATCAAAACCGAGGATGGTAGAGAAATAAGAAAAGCTTTTGTGCCGCAAAACAATGATTATGTTCTGGTGGATGCGGATTATTCGCAAATCGAGCTGAGAGTTTTGGCACATATTTCGGGAGATCGGGGGCTTATCGATGCATTTAAAAATAATGAAGATATACACCAAAGGACAGCCGCGGAGGTGTTCGGTGTGGACCCGGATATGGTATCTCCTTTAATGCGAAACAGAGCCAAGGCTGTGAATTTCGGTATAGTCTACGGAATAAGTGACTTCGGTTTATCAAGAGATTTAAAAATATCGAGAAAAGAAGCAAGAATATACATAGACAGCTATTTCGCCCGATATCCAAAGGTAAAAGAATACATGGGCTCCATCGTAAAGCAGGGTAAAGAAAAAGGTTATGTAAAAACTCTGTTAAATAGAATAAGATATATCCCGGAACTATCATCAGCAAACGCCATACAGCGTAATTTCGGTGAAAGGATGGCTATGAACACGCCTATACAAGGGAGTGCGGCGGATATTATAAAAATATCAATGGTTAATATTTATAAAGAATTAAAAGACAAAAATTTGAAATCAAGATTGATATTGCAAGTCCATGATGAACTGATCATAGAGGCCCATAAAGACGAAGTAGGAATAGTAACCGAAATTGTAAAAACTAAAATGGAGAATGCTTTAACTTTAGCGGTACCCTTATCGGTTGACCTTAAAGTTGGGGACAGTTGGTATGATACTATGTAAAAGAAGGTGCTTTATATGGTTATTGGAATTACGGGAGGAATAGCAAGCGGTAAAAGCACTATTTCACTGTTGCTCAAAAAATTAGGTGCATCTATAATCGATGTGGACCTGATAGGAAGAGAAGTTGTTCAAAAAGGTGAAAAAGCTTATAATGAAATAGTTAAATATTTTGGCGAAGATATTTTGCTATTAAACGGTGAGATAAATCGAAAAAAATTAGGAGATATGGTTTTTTCCGACAAAGAAAAGTTGCATGTTTTAAATGGCATCACCCATCCCGAGATAATAAGAAGAGTGGTTGATAAAATAAAAGAACTAAAAGAAAATGGTGCCCATGTAATAGTAATAGATGCTGCTATACTTTTTGAAATGGGTTTGGACAAATATTGCGATAGCATTTGGCTCATACATATAGACAAAGAGACTCAATTGAATCGATTGATGGAAAGGGACAGGTTTGTCTATCTGGATGCTATGAACAGAATAAAAAGCCAGTATGAAAATGAAGATAAGTTTGGGCTCGCTGACGTCATAATAAATAATAATAAACCGTTGGAAGTTATTGAGAAAGAAATAAAAGAACTGTGGAATAATACAATCAGAGGAAAGGAATGAACATAATTGCCTGAAATAAAAAGCCTGGCGGATGTCAATAATTTAAAAATATCAAAGGATAGACTTCTTTTTTCCGCCAATGAAAACGAAATTCTGGAGGGTACTACAACAGATATTTATTTCGTCAGGACTATGGATATCTTAAATCACATGAATATTGCGGATAAGGTAGTGACGGCGGAGATATTTCCTCGTAAATCCGGCATTTTTGTAGGTGTTCAGGAAGTTTTTAATATCTTAAAGGGAAAAAACATAGAAATTTGGGCATTACCCGAAGGAACGGAATTTGAAAGCAAAGAAACCGTAATGAGAATCATCGGCCCTTATAATGAATTCGGTGTATTCGAAACGGTTATATTAGGGATTCTCGCCAGTTCCTGCGGATGGGCAACAGCAGCCAGAGAATGCAAAGAGGCTTGCGGAGACAAACCTTTTATAATATTCGGTTCCCGCCATGTACATCC
>CAZMPR010000136.1:3551-4596 GCA_964568265.1 uncultured Clostridiaceae bacterium
AAGGTCTGCAGTAATAGGCGGAGCAAGCGGCGCCAGTAATATTTTGGCTGCAAAAACTCTGGGATTGGAACCGTCGGGCACACTTCCCCACGCATCCTTTTTGATTGCCGGCGATACTTTGCCAGTATCGATAACATACGATAAAATATCGCCTAAAGAACACAAAAGAACAATTCTTATAGATACATTTAAAGACGAGGCTGAAGAAGCGCTGAGAATTGCAAATGCCTTGGGAGAAAACCTGTATGCCATCAGGTTGGATACGCCCAGCGAAAGAGGCGGCGTAACCGTAGAACTTGTCAAAGAAGTCAGAGCACGTCTAAATATGGAAGGTTTCGGCTTTGTAAAAATCTTGGTCTCGGGAGGATTATACCCTGATAAAATTAAGCTGTTAAGCGAAGCGGGTGCTGATGCTTTCGGCGTAGGAAGCTATATTTCAGGGGCTTCTGCTATTGATATGACCATGGATTTAAAAGAAATAGAAGGAAAACCTATAGCGAAAAGAGGTAGAATACCGGGAAGAGTCGAAAACCCGAAACTTGTAAGACTCAGATAGGAATGATTTTATATGAAACGCATCATCGGCACTGTTGTACTTATACTAATATTATTTTTAGCCGGTTGTAAACAAGCTCAAATATCGGAAGATAATGGAATTAAAGTAGAGGATGAAAAACCGCTGATTGGGGGACAGCTTAATATTGCTTGTATTGAACCTAACAGTTTTAACCCGATAAACGTAAAGAACACATCTTATCAGGATATAATGAGCCTGTTTTTTAATGGACTTTTTGAATATAATGAAAATATGCAAATCATGCCGGTTATGGCAAAAGAGATAGAAATAGACGAAAAGACAGGTAAAAGTGTTCTCAAATTGAAAGACGATATTTTTTGGAGCGACGGAAATAAAGTGACAACCAAAGATATAAAATTTACTATGGATATGTTGAAGAAAAGCCCGGATTCTATCTATCATAAAAACATTTCCCGTATCATGAATTATAAAATTATTGATGAAGAAACCATAAATATCAACTTCGCC
>CAZMPR010000137.1:0-4565 GCA_964568265.1 uncultured Clostridiaceae bacterium
AGATTAATATTAAAGCATCATTTTAATTCAAGGTACTGGTTTATTTGACGCTTACTTTTAAAGTCAAGAACATATAAATTTGTTTTATTTGCATACATCTGCATACCGCCTTTAAATAAATAATACACTTCCATTCTATGCATCTCAGTTGATAAATGACATTTTATATTTGATGCAGAACCATGTATTAAAATATCGGGAACATTTTGAATAATAATAAGTCAAATATACGGAGGTGGTACTATGATATACAAAAAACCGCTTAGATTATCTATTGTGTTGCTAATAGTTTCAATAGTTGTAAGCTTGTTTACGGCAGCGTGCACCGCAGGTTCTAAAAATCAAGATAAAAACATCATTGAATTTGAAGTTCCGGAGGATGAGTTTGATGAATCTAATCTGAAGGGTGGCAGCATTGAAGAAGCCTTTTCTTTAGAACAGTCATTATACAGACTGGGACAGGTAAGAGAGGGATTGGATAGCTTTAAAAAATTGACGGAGCTAAGCAAAGCAAAACTGCCAAAGGATATATTGGAACAGGCCGGTAATACAGGTTGGGAGATTCAAGCCTTAGGCTTTTATAATTGGGCTAATACCATTGAAGGAACATTGGTAATTCAAAATTATCAAATAAAAAAATTGGAATTTGCGTTAGCCGCAGAAAAATATGAAAAGGGTGAAGTAACGAAAGAAGATGCGGAACAGACTCGAAAAACTTATGAAAATGCGAGAAAAGAATTACAGGAATTTTTAGATTCATATTCTATTGCGGATTAAGAATATTTTTATTGCTATAATGCAATTTTGTCGGGGTTGTTATGAAAAATATTTAAATGAGGTTTTTCGTGCGCTTGCTATAACCGTAAAGGCGTTTAAATGAGGTGTGAGATGGCCTGCAGCCTGTATAAAAGCGAGTTTAATCCTCTGCTTGCATAAATAGGGTGTGTTTTTCCTCCTTGTTATATATTTTCTAATAAGTTGGTTTTTCAGATAAAAGGGTATATAATAAATTATTAGAAACATAATCTATGGAGGAAAAAATGCAATCACATATTGGAGAAATAGCTGCTCTTCTTACGGCTGTTTGTTGGACAATTAATGCAATAGCCTATGAATCGGCAGGGAAGGTTATAGGATCATTGTCGGTAAGTTATTTAAGGTTATTCATAGCCTTCTTTTTATTAAGTGTATCTTCTTTTGCTACAAGAGGTCTTATGCTTCCTACGGATGCTACTGGACATACATGGGTTTGGCTTTTGATATCGGGACTTGCGGGATTTGTTTTGGGCGATTTGTTTCTTTTTGCATCCCTTGTGGAATTAGGCTCAAGGATATCGCTGCTTATTATGTCGGCGGCACCGCCTATAACGGCGATAGCAAGTTTTTTTATTATGGGAGAAAGAATTTCACCATTGGGTTTAACCGGGATGACTATGACTATGGCGGGTATAAGTCTTGTAATCCTGAGTCGAAATCCGGAAGAGAAGAAGGTAGGGTTTAATCGCCCGATAAAGGGCGTGACGTATGCTTTGTTAGGTGCAGTAGGACAAGCCCTGGGGCTGGTTTTCAGTAAGTTTGGCATGGGCTCTTATAATGCCTTTGCGGCTACACAGATAAGACTTATCGCTGCTTTTATAGGCTATACGATTATTATAACTATTGGAAAGAAATGGACGGAGATAAGGGGCGCTTTTAAGGAAAAAAAAGCAATGAAAGAATTAATCATAGGTTCTGTTTTCGGGCCTTTTATCGGTGTAGTGCTTTCGTTGATTGCACTTCAATATACCGCAACCGGTATTGTATCATCGATATCGTCTATATCACCGGTTATTATTATACCGGCTTCAATAATGATTTTTAAAGAAAAAGTTTTGCCGAAAGAAATATTGGGGGCTTTTGTATCAATAGCCGGTGTGGTACTACTGTTTTTATAGTAATATTCCAATAATGGATTATGCATATATGCGAAATATAAAATATAATAGTTTGAATTTAAATTTAATAGAAACGAAGAATCTTTAAATAAGAAGATTCTTCGTTTATTTTTAAGACCTTATTATTTTAATCGCTCATCATCTTCTGTTCCAAAAAAGTTGTTTGGCTATAGCCGAAACAAAATCATTGGCAAAGTTCGGATTGTTTGTGGCAAAAACAAAACCATCGAAATTGTTATTGCTTGATTCTTTAATATACTGCCGGCCGGTTGTTGCGATTCCTATCGGTTTTAAATGCTTATAGGCATCATAGAAAAACTCCATAATATCTTGGTTAAATTTTATTTGGTTTTCCACTCTGCCGCCTACAATGTAAAGTGAGTCATATTCTACTGAATATTTATTTTTAAAGGTACCGTCAACTTCCAACTGTGTGCCGTCATCCCCAGATACGGTTCCTAATTTTTGGCTTACGATTTCCACAAAAACACCGTTACGCCTTAAAGTACTTAGAACCTGCCTTACTTCCCTGCCATCAAAACCGTTACCAATCAGCACTCCGACCTTTTGCGTATTTGCATAATGGGGTGTATTAGCCATACTTAGGGCGGGAGAACTCTCAGTGATAGGCACGTTGGTGCCTTTTGGGCGTTCAACACCTATATTATCGGCTATAATGCATGCCATTTCCTTATCTACATTTGCCCACATATCAACATTTTGTTGCTTTACTGATTTGCTGTTAACGAACTGAAGATGGTAGATGAAAGTGTTTATCATATCCCGTTTTTCAAAAGGTGCTAAGCTGTTCCAAAAAAGCCTTGCTTGTGAAAAGTGATCATCAAAGGATTCACTGGGTACTTCCCTTGTAACATGGCCTTCTACTTTTTCCGGATAATGAGATAAACCGCCTTTTTCCGGAGGTACTTCTGCAGGAGTGTTGCAGGCTAAAGAATTTTCATGATATGTTACATAATCCACATCAATTTGATATTTTGAATAGCTTTCTCTGGAATTGGTGTTTACTTCTACAATGGGTTTATTAATGGGAATTTCGTTAATATTTCCTGTGGTGCCGAGCCTGTGGTAATCTGTATCGCGATATGCAAAGGTTCTCCCCTGCAAAACAGGATCGTTTGTAAAGTCAATTCCGGGAACGATAGTTGAAGGATCGAAGGATGATTGTTCTTCCTCTGCAAAAAAATTATCGACCAATCGGTTCAGTGTTAATTTCCCGATGATATTAACAGGCACTATTTCTTCCGGCCAAAGCTTTGTAGCATCCAAAACATCGAAACTGTATTTGAACTCATCTTCGTCGGCTATCAATTGTACACCCAAATCATATTCCGCATATGCGCAATTTTGTACCGCTTCAATAATATCGTGGCGATGGTAATCAGGATCTATTCCGCCTAATAGAATTGCTTCATCCAACAGCAAGGAATGCACTCCTAATTTAGGTTTCCAAACAAATCTTACAAAAGTGGATTTGCCTTGTTCATTAATGAATCTAAATGTATTGATAGGCCAGCCTTCCATCATGCGCCAGCTTCTTGGCCGCCCTCGTAAAGACATTAACCACATCACCATATGCGCTGATTCTTGATTATTGGCGACATAATCCCAAAATCTATCATGGGTAACTGCGGCTTGGGGAACGTCGGTAATGGGGCTTGGTTTTACCGCATGGGTTACATCTGCGAACTTCATGGCATCATTGAGTATAAAAACCGGGAATTGAAGGGACAGCATATCATAATTGCCTTCCTGGGTATAAAACTTTACTGCAAATCCGCGTATATCTATGGCCGTATCTTTGGAGCCTTTGCTTCCTATAAAATTAGAAAATCGGGTAAAAACAGGTGTTTTTGTTCCGGGAACTTGCAGGAAATGAGCTTTGGTATACTTCTTCATGGATTTATATAATTCAAATTCTCCAAATAGCCCGAATCCTCTTGCATGGACTACTTTTTCCGGGATTCGCTCCCTGTTTAGCCGGGTTTGTTTTCTGTAAAAATGAACATCCCCATGTATTCCGGGTCCGCGTTTTCCTGCTCTCAGACTAAAACGGTCATTGGAGACTTTAAAACCGGAATCGGCAGTCATCTCCTTTCCGGGGCCCGTGTTTCTCTTGCGGTATTGTTCAAGTTGTTTGTCCTTACTGTCAGCAGGATTCTTATTTCTTTCATTATCCATATTTCCATACCCTTTCATAAGGTTATTAATTCAATTCAATTACATAATATTCTTTCGAAAAAGAATTGATACAATAAAACATAAGATAAGTTATTTTATTTATAAATGGAAAAGATTAAGGGTTTAAAATGTCAACTTATGTTGTAATTTTATAGGGGAAATATGATATAATACACCCATGGAGGTGATAGGATGGTAGAGCAAGTATTCAAACTGGCTCAGGGGAATGACAAAGCTGTTGAAAGAGTAATATTTGATGAAAATGTTCATTATCTTCACATGGTTTTTAACAAAGATGAAGGATTACCGGAGCATTTTTCCAATTCTAACGTATATATGACAGTTATAAGAGGCAGGCTTTCCATTGGCTTAAATGATCAGGAAATCCATGAGTACGATGCCGGCACTTTGCTTAAAATTCCTTTTCAAACA
>CAZMPR010000138.1:0-4562 GCA_964568265.1 uncultured Clostridiaceae bacterium
AGGTGCCGAGGGTCTGTATTTTGAAACCATCCGAGCGGTTGTGCCGCTTTGGGTGGGAGTGATTATTGCGGAAGCTCCCAGATCCCTGGCTACAGAAGAACCGGCGTAGCTTATGGCACAAGTAATGGAAATACTTTCTTTGCCGTCATTATTAATACTTTTATTATAATGAAAAACCTCTTCAGTCCTTTTTGCCACTGAAGCCATGGTGGCGACCGTTTCAACAGCATCGCTGCCGTCAAATATAGCGTTTGCTATATCCGTTACTTCCGCTCTTGTGGGCCGTGGGTTTTTTATCATGGATTCCATCATCTGCGTTGCGGTTATTACCGGTTTACCAAAACAATTCGCTTTTGAAATCAACTGTTTTTGAACTATGGGTATATCCTCCGTAGGTATTTCTACCCCTAAATCCCCTCTTGCCACCATCAGGCCATCCGCAGCTCTTAATATTTCGTCGCAATTATCCACACCTTCAGAGTTCTCAATTTTTGCGATTATCATCATATCTGACATATTTCTTTTCTCTATAATATTTCTAATCTCCCGAACATCTGATGCTTTGCGGATAAAGGATGCAGCAATTATATCAATGCCCATATCCAAACCGAAGTTTATATCTGATATGTCATTTTGGGTGACAGCCGGCAGTTTCGACGATGCGCCGGGTATATTTACATTTTTTCTATCGCTGAGTATGCCGCCGGTTATGACTTCACATTTTACATCCGTTTCATCAAAATCCAATACTTTTAATTCAATCGTACCGTCCGCAATCAGTATCTTAGTATTAGCTTTCATATCCTCTGTCAGATGCTTATAGCTAATTCCGACAATTTTGTTATCACCCTCTATCTCTCTCGTCGTTAAGGTAAATTCATCTCCGGAAAAAATCTCTGCACACGAATTCTTAAACCTGCCCAGTCTTATTTCCGGACCCTTTGTATCCAACATAATCGGCACATGTTTGCCTAATCTGCTTCTTGCCTTTTTTATATTTTCAATCCTTATTTTATGCTCATCATAGGTTCCGTGGGAAAAATTAAGCCTTGCCACATTCATTCCCGATGTTATCAGCTTTTCCAGCATTTCAACACTTTCACATGCCGGACCTATGGTGCATACTATCTTTGTTTTTCTCATTTATTTTACTTCCTCACAAAAAAATTTTTTAAATTTTAAAACACTGACTTTATATAAAACTTATCAACTTTTCAAAAAGCTCCGGATAATGCTTTTTCATATTTATAACCCTACCGCACTTATTTACAAATGCAAGACTTGTTTCGCCCTCGACAATAAAGGCCTCATCCACTTTCCTTATTATTTTATATGTAAATGTTATCCTTGCTACTGTCATAGTTTTTATGGAAGTATATATGATCAGCTCATCATCATATTTAGCAGGCATATTGTACTTGCATCTTGTTTCAATGATTGGCATCATCACTCCGGCATCTTCCATATCTTTATAGGATATGCCCCCCATTTCTCTTAAAAACTCTGTTCTGCCTATTTCGAAATACATATAATAGTTGGGGTGGTACACTATGCCCATTTTATCAGTCTCCCCATAGCGAACTCTCACACTCGCTTCGTATATCACATTCTCACCTTTCCTTCTTTCACCGAAACAATTATTATTTTGTAGTATAACAAACCTTTAACTTATTAACAATGTAAATATGATAGTTAATAACCCCAATAGTTCCCCCATTATCGACATGCCCAGATTTAAGAGATTAATATTTACTGTTGTACCAAAGGTTTCGCTTATCCTCCATCTCGCTGACAGACTCCAAGGCTCTACATAATGTATTCTTTGGCAAATAAAATTCACAGAAAGGAATATAAAGTTATACAACGTGTGAACTGCAACAATGCTTATATTATAAGATTTCGGGCAACGACAAAAACTATTATTTCCCGGGAAATCATGCTATAATTTATTAAAAAAAAGGAGAGATTTTGTGGCAAAGCTTTTAGAGATATTTAATAAACATTTTGAAAAATTAGAGTCATATGTACCCGTTGTAGCAAGAGTTCATGGAGGAACTCATCCTGAATTTCATGATGTCAAACGCGTATATGAAACAATCAGAGGAAAAATAAAAGAAGAACACTTGGAAAGTCTTGGGCTTTTAAACGAATTTGAAGAGCTTCGTAAAATTACAAATAATTACACGGTGCCTGATGATGTATGTGTTACATATGAAGCAGTATATAATATGTTGAAGGAAATTGACGACGCTTTTAATGAATGATACAAGGCAGCGAGGCAAAAAGCCTTCATTGCATAATTCGACATAGGGCAAAAATATTTCCCGCCTCATTAACAAACTTTCTTAGGTTTTGAAAAATTGCAAAAACCTTTATAGATTATTTTTAATAGACTAAAGGAGAAAGAATGCAGAGAATTATTTTTAGAAACAAAAACAAAATTGCTTTAATAACTGGCGCTTTGATAACTGTTGCTTTTTTAAGCTTATGGATTTCAAAAAATGAGAATGTTTTTGAATGGTCTCTTATTATTGCATCGGTGTTGGGAGCCCTTCCAATCATTCTTCAAGCTTACAATGCGCTAAGGGTAAAAGTGGTAAGCATCGATGTTTTAGTCACAATAGCCGTCACCGGCGCGTTTCTTATACAAAACTTCGAGGAATCGGCAATTGTTACTTTTCTTTTTTTGTTTGGCGCATATTTGGAACAACGAACTTTAAACAAAACCAGATCAGCCATAAAGGCTTTGACTGAAATGGCTCCGGAAAGCGCACTAAAACAAATGGAGAATGGAGAATTTGAAGAGGTAGATATCGATGAAGTAGATGTTGGAGATGTTTTGCTCGTCAAAACCGGTGCAAGAATCCCCGTAGATGGTAAAGTCACGATAGGTGAGGGAAGTATTAACGAAGCAAGTATAACTGGAGAGTCCATGCCGGTATTCAAAGAACCGGGGGCGCAAGTTTTTGCGGGGACTATCCTGGATAACGGCACAATACAGATAGTGGCCGATAGAGTCGGTGAAGACACTACTTTTGGCAGGATAATAGAATTGGTGGAGGAAGCCCAGGACTCAAAGTCCGAGGCGGAAAGATTTATAGACCGATTTTCTAAATATTATACCCCTGCCGTGCTGGTTATTGCATTTACAGTTTGGCTTTTTACTAAAGATGTGGAGCTCTCCATAACTATTTTGGTTTTGGGTTGTCCCGGGGCTCTGGTAATCGGCGTGCCCGTTTCAAATGTTGCGGGTATAGGCAACGGTGCAAGCCACGGGGTGCTGTTAAAAGGCAGCGAGGTAATTAGGGATTTTAGCCGTTTAGATGCAATGCTCTTTGATAAAACCGGAACACTGACTGTAGGAAATCCTTCGGTTTCTGAAAAAATATATTACGGCGATAATATAAACGAAGCCTTGGGTTATCTCGGCAGTATAGAACGAGAATCGGATCACCCATTGGCAAAAGCCGTATTGGATGAAATCGGTGAAGTCATGTTTTCCGATGTAACGGATACGATAGTTGTAAAAGGCGGAGGAATTGTAGCGAATGTGGACGGACATCGAGTAGCTGTTGGCAATATTGCCTTGATGGAAAGAGAAAATGTCGTCTTAATTGAAAAAGCAAAAGCTGATTCAGCCCGTTTTGAAAAGGCCGGAAACTCCCTTGTATTAACGGCGATAGATGGTGAGCTGAAAATCCTTATGGGCATAAGGGATCAGATACGCCCCGGAGTTAAAGAGGATTTGCTTAGAATTAAAAAGTTGGGAGTAAAGAGACTTATAATGCTATCCGGAGATAACCAAGGCACCGTGGATGTAATAAGCAGTGAATTAGGGCTTACCGAAGCTCACGGCAACATGCTGCCTGAGGATAAATCCGCTTATGTTAAAAAGCTGATATCGGAAGGTCAAGTCATCGCTTTCGTTGGTGATGGGGTCAACGATAGCCCCTCCCTTGCATTGGCAAACATCGGTATAGCCATGGGAAGCGGTACGGACGTGGCGATTGAAACATCGGATGTTGTAATCATGAATTCGGATTTTAGCCGTTTACCTCATGCTCTTGGACTCACCAAAGCAACAGCAAGAAATATGATTCAAAATATAGTTATCGCTTTGGGTGTTGTCTTTATATTATTGGGGGGTCTTATCTTCGGCGAGTGGATGAATATGTCCATCGGCATGCTCGTACACGAAGGAAGCATTTTGGTTGTTATCTTAAACGGCATGAGGCTATTGGGATATCGTTTGAGGAATTAAAGTTTATAGTATATAATATATTGTGTGAAATATGAAGAATTAATATTGGAGGAGATTATTATGAGATCAGCAACAATCCAATTAGAAACTTTAGTATGCCCTTCCTGTTCGCAAAAAATTGAGGGCGCTTTGAAAAGCTTTGACGGAATAGTGAAAGATACCGCATCCGTATCCTTCAACACATCGAAAGTTAAATTTGATTTTGATGAAGAAAAACTATCCATTGAAGAAGTGGAAAAAGCGATAAATAAATTAGGCTTTGATGTTATCAAGTCAAAAGTTAAATAGAAGCCTGACTGTT
>CAZMPR010000139.1:0-4546 GCA_964568265.1 uncultured Clostridiaceae bacterium
TCAAATCTATTTCGCACTAAGGATTATGAGGGTGTGATCCTGCTTTGTGATGAATATATTTCTAATCCATCAGACAGCAGCGTGGATATAAACCAGGTCAAGTTTTTAAAAGCGGAAGCATATAGAAAACTTATAAAATATGATAATTACTTTGAAATAATAAAGTTTTTAGACATAAATAAGTTATACCCTTTCAGGCTTAAGTATAAAATATTTTCAGATATTGATGAAATATTAGGAGGAGATATAAACGATCCTAATTTAGCGATAATTATGAAATCAATTCAAAATGACTTAACGGACAGTAATGAGTTTTTTTACAGATGGACTGTTCACAATAAGAAAGACTATTCCGGTATTGATGAAACAATTATACATGAAGATGAAGAGACAATAAAAGAAAGCTTTTTAGATAAATTTGTTATCACATCTAAGGCTAAGAGTATAATTACATTTATACAAGAGAATAATTTTATATATTTTATTGTTTTAATATTGTTTTTATTTATTGGGTTTTTAATTGGAAGATTTACAAGGAAAAGGAAGAAGGGCTCGCCTTATTATACATTAAGAAGATAAAGAATTTTGGGATGTGGAATTAATGAACATTTATGATAAAGCTGCCGACGCCATAAGAAAAAGCAGGAAAACAGTTGTTCTCACGGGGGCAGGAATATCTACAGAAAGTGGAATACCCGACTTTAGGAGCCCTGAAACAGGACTATGGGGTAAGGTTGATCCCATGGAAGCACTGTCAACCAAGGTTTTATATAATAATCCAAGAAAATTTTACAGTACCGGGTTTAAAATAATTACGTCAATGAAAGATGCACAACCTAATAAAGCCCATGAAATATTAGCAGAGATGGAACACCGGGGAATTATTCAGCTTATTATTACACAAAATATTGATAATTTACATTTTCGCGCCGGTTCAAAAAATGTATATGAAGTACATGGTAATTCAAGAAGCTGTACTTGTATAAAGTGCAACAGAACCTATAATATTGAAGAGATAGAAGCGAAGGTAAATAAGGGCGAGGTACCGCCTATATGTTTTTGCGGCGGCGTAATAAGACCCGATGTGGTAATGTTTGGAGATATGTTACCCGAATGTTTTTATAAGGGAATGTCAGAAGTACAAGTTGCGGATTTGCTTATTGCTATTGGCACAAGTTTAACAGTGTATCCGGTTTCCCAATTGGCTGAAATCTGTAAAAGACTTATGATAATTAATTTAGGCTCCACGGCTTATGATTATCGCAGTGAAATTGTTATCAATGAAAACATATCAGATGCATTGAAAAATATTTATAAAATTATAGTTCAAGAAAAGTTTTGATACATTTTAAAGCAAAAGATATAAATAAAACGGAGGAACAGATGAAGGATATTCTTATCAGAGGGACAAGTAAAAATGGCAGTATCAGGTTTTTTTGTATAGTTACAACATGTTTGGTGGAGGAAGCAAGAAAAATTCATAACACGACCCCGGTTGCCACAGCTGCTTTAGGAAGAATGCTTACGGCAGGAAGTATAATGGGTTCTATGTTAAAAAGTGATAAAGACAGTATTACGCTTCAGATAAACGGCAAGGGACCGGCGGGTACAATTTTAGTTGTGTCTGACATCACTTCCAATGTACGGGGATACATAACCAACCCGAGTATAGACTTGCCTTTGAATGATAAAGGCAAACTGGATGTTGGCGGTGCAATCGGAACAAACGGCATGCTGACTGTTATTAAGGACCAGGGTTTAAAAGAACCATATATAGGGCAGGTGCCTATCATCAATGGCGAAGTTGCTGAGGATGTGACTTCGTATTTTGCTGTATCGGAGCAGATACCTACGGCCGTCGGCTTAGGGGTAAGAGTGGACACAAATCTTAGTGTTGATGCGGCGGGAGGTTTTATTGTTCAGATTATGCCAGGGGCAGATGATGAAACTGCATTTTTGATTGAAGACAATGTTCAAGGAATTAATTCAGTGACAGACATAATAAGGCTTGAGGGGATTAATGGTTTACTTGATAGGCTGCTTAAAGGTGTGGACTATTCAATACTTGAGAAAAAAAAGGTTTTCTTTAAGTGTAATTGCGATAAGGATAGAGTAGAGAAGGCTTTAATCAGTTTAGGTGCGGAGGAGATAGAAGGGATAATTGATGAAGACGGAGAGGCTGAAGTTGTCTGTCATTTTTGCAACAGGAAATATGTATTTCCAAAGGAAGATTTGATCGATATTTTAGATAAAGCACGGTAATATAATTATATATCTCATCATTTAATAATCCATTCTTTCTTTCTATAGCAAATCTGCCTAATTCCATAAACCATTGCTATGCAGAGATAAATGCCTGTATATATTTAGCTTGATAAAGCATAGGCATTGTTAAGCTTAGGGGGTGCACAAATGGATAAGATAAAGAAAAAAGACACTAACTTAATATTACTTGCATTGCTGCTGTTAACATTTATTATAAGCCCCTATAGTCATTCACTTATGATAATAGCAATTCTGGTTTGGGTTAATGAAAAGGACCTAAAACTTAAAGATATTTTATATTTTAAAAAGGTGAGCGCTTCAATAGCAGGATTATCTTTTTTAGTCGGCGCATTATGGGCGCTTATTAATTTTCTCAATCATTTTTACTTCAGATTTACTATAGAAACAATAGGAAAAAGCAAGATGTCACTATCAAGCGTTTGGTTCCTATTTACATTTTGCCTTTTTAAACCATTAATTGAGGAATTATTCTTTAGAGGATTTTTATATAATTTATTTAAAAAGAAAGGTATTCTGATAGCTATTATTTTAAGCAGCACACTTTTTGCAGTGCTTCATTTAGATTTGTACAGGATAATTACGATATTTGTTATGGGTGCCTTTTTAGCTTTATTGTATGAAATAACTCAATGTTTTTGGATACCTGTATTAGCTCATGGCACCGGGAATGCTATTCATACCTTTTTAGTAATGCAGCCGGCAGCGAAGTATATGAAAATACTTTTATATTGGCTGCATGGGGGCAATATGCGGCTTTTCACGCTTAAACTTTTTTTCATATCCACTGTTTTTTTTATATCGGCTATGTTGGTTTTGCTTTTAATCATGCGAATCAGTGGAAACAACATTTTCAGAAAGCAGACATTTAAAAGCATAAAAAGTAATTAAAAAAATGCAATTAATTCTAAAATAGGTGAAGGGGTGTATCAATGGATAGAATAAAGATAAAAGATGTTAACCTTCTTTTGTTGATTGTGTTTCCTTTGACATTTCTCATTATGCATCCTTTTGGACATTTATTAATGCTTGTTATTATCCGCGCCTGGATAGGAAAAAACGATTTAAACTTTGGGGATTTTTTGTATCTTAAAAGAACAAAAGTCTCAATATTATTGCTATCCGTTCTAATAGGTGCTTTGTTGGCATTTATGAATTTCTTTGACCATTTCTATTTTCAATATAATATAGAGCTATTAGAGGGTAACAAAATATCTTTATCATTTTCAAGTCTTTGGTTTTTATTCACATTTTGTGTTTTTGGACCACTTGTTGAAGAATTGTTTTTCAGAGGCTTTTTATATAACTTTTATAAAAGAAAAGGGATGTTAACAGCGTTAATTCTAAGCAGTTCTTTTTTTTCATTGATTCATTTCGATTTATACAGATTAATAATTATATTTACTATAGGTGTTTTTTTAGCCTTATTATACGAAATAACTCAAAGTTTCTGGATACCTGTATTAGTTCATGGCAGTATCAATGGGATTCATACTTTTTTAGTATTCGAGCCGATAGCGGGGTTTTTGAAATGGTTCTTATACCGGCTTCATGGAGGAAATATGCACCTATTCAGGCTCAAGATTATACTATTATCCATTGCAATTTGTATATTAGCGGTATTGGTTATGCTCTTAATCATGCATATTAGTAAAAATAATATACTTACAAGACCAAAGGTTTGAAAACTTGAAACTATTTAATAAAGATGATGATCCATTATTGGACATACCTTTAGTATTAGTTTTTGTCGTTAGTATTATCGTGATTATTTTAAGGACTGTGTTTTTTAAGGGAATTTGATTATCTCTATAGTTTCAAATAGGAAAAAGGATACTGCTTGATTTCCATGCTGTAATTGTGTTCATCTTCTTCATATATTTCTTTATTACACCTATTCAGCTTTCTAACCGATTTAGATATCTTATATCTTCACACAGATTTACTTTAGTCATGCCTTTGGTAGTAGCCGATTTCTTAAATAAGTATAGGTTGTAGATAATCACTATGACATGGTAAAATTAGTGGTAGATAAGTATCTAAGAGGGGTGTTCGTATGCTTTATTTATCCGGTATTCATGCGCTGAATGTTACATGTGATTTAAAAACATGCGGGGATTGGCATAGTTCAGCTTTACAGTGGGATGATTTAGCTTTTTTGGATAGCGAGAAAAGTATATTTGGAGATTATGGGATTGAGGTAAATAAAAGCATACCCCATCATGACGGTTATTATAATGTTGCCAATCATATCAGAGCTTTG
>CAZMPR010000140.1:0-4530 GCA_964568265.1 uncultured Clostridiaceae bacterium
AATAATCACAGCATTGAGCAGAATAACAAATAGGACATGCTTGATAATAACACACAATGATACATTAGCCGGAAAGTTCTTTAAAGATATTTCCTTTTTTGATTCTGACAATGCCGTATTCCTTCCTTCATCAGAAATGATTTTTCATAAAATCGATGCAAAAAGTAATGATATAAGGGTAAGCAGAATAAAAGCCTTGAGTAAATTGGGTTCAAGGCTTATTATTTGTGCCTCCCTTGAAGGGGTTTTGACAAAACTGAGCGAGCCAGGCCTTTTTAATTCTAAATTTAAGGACATTATACTTGGAGATGCAGCGCCTGTAAGAGAGCTCGCGGAGTATTTTGTAGAAGTAGGATACGAGCGAGTGGAAATGATTGAAGGCAGAGGGCAGTTTTCTATAAGAGGCGGCATCATTGATTTTTATCTGCCTACAGAAGAATATCCTATCAGGATAGAGCTTTTCGGTGATGAAGTTGATTCCATCAGATATTTCGATTTGAACAGCCAACGGTCATTAAAGAAACTTGAGAGTATCAAGCTTTCACCGATAAGAGAGTTTCTAATAACCAAAGAAGGTTTTGCAAGAGGAGCTGGCAGGCTGGAAAAAGCGT
The DNA here is from genome assembly GCA_964568265.1 of uncultured Clostridiaceae bacterium. Taxonomy (GTDB): domain Bacteria; phylum Bacillota; class Clostridia; order Lutisporales; family Lutisporaceae; genus JAAYKT01. Next base: position 612 of record CAZMPR010000140.1, read on the forward strand.
TGGATAAAAGGCTGAATATATTAAAAAGTAAAAAAAGAATGACGGGTCATGCATTGGAAGAAAGAATAAGTGAGGATATAGATAAAATCAGGCAAAATACATATTTTGAAGGGATAGAGGCCTATTCCCCATTTTTTTCTGATAATGATTACAGCATAATCGATTATCTGAATGATCCTATTATCATAATTGACGAACCAAACAGAGTAAGACAGAGGCATGATAATATAAACTTAGAGTTTTTTGAACAATTTAAGCTGTTACTGGAAGAGGGAAAAGTCCTACCGGAACAAATAGAGGCTCAATTCACCTATGATGATATTTTACAAAAGGTTTCAAATCATCAGGTTCTGTGCTTTAATGCCCTATTAAAGTCTGTTTGGGATTTTAAACCTAAAAAGATTATTAGTTTTTTATCAAGAAACATGCAGCCTTTTCACGGTAAAATCAATTTGTTGGCGGAGGAACTGAAAATATTAAAGAATCAAAAGTACAAAATTTTGGTTTTGGCCGGTGGGAAGGAAAGAGGACAAAGGCTGAGCAATGAGCTTTGGGATGCGGGCATAGAGACGGTTTTTCAAGAAAAGCTTGGTTTTGAGATATTAAACGGTCAGATAGTAATTATACCCGGGAATATTAGCGGAGGCTTTGAGCTTCCCGCAATTAAATATGCAATTATAACCGACATTGAACTGGCAGGGCCGGCTCGTAAAAAAACGGCAAGGAAAAAAGGCGGCAGGGCAAAGTTTTTTGGTGATTTAAAAGCGGGGGATTATATAGTTCATGAACACCATGGCATAGGACAGTATATGGGCATAGAGCAACTAAAAGTTAACAATATAATAAAGGATTATTTGCATATTCGCTATCATGGTAACGATAAATTATATATTCCCACCGACCAATTTGATTTGATCCAAAAGTATGTGGGAGGAGAAAAGGCTCCTAAGGTCAACAGGCTTTCAGGTGTCGAATGGGCTAAGACGAAGGCCAGGGCTAAAAATGCGATTCTTGATTTAGCCATAGAGCTTCTCAAACTTTATGCCGAAAGAAAAAACTTAAAAGGCTTTGCATTTTCTGCAGATACACATTGGCAAAAAGAATTTGAGGACCTGTTTCCTTATGATGAGACCCCGGGGCAGCTCGTAAGTCTGGAGGAAATAAAGGCAGATATGGAAAACGAAAAAGCCATGGATAGACTGCTTTGCGGGGATGTGGGGTACGGAAAAACCGAGGTAGCTATAAGAGCAGCTTTCAAAGCTATCATGGAAGGCAAACAAGCATGTATATTAGTACCTACAACCATACTTGCACAACAGCATTACAATACTTGCATTCAAAGATTTGAAGAATTCCCCATTGAAATAGGGCTCCTTTCACGGTTTAAAAGTACGGTAGAACAAAACAGAACAGTAAAAGGTCTAAAGGACGGCACCATTGATTTAGTCATAGGTACTCATAGATTATTGCAAAGGGATATAGGATTCAGGGATTTGGGACTTTTAATCGTTGATGAAGAACAGCGGTTTGGTGTGACCCATAAGGAAAAGATTAAAAGGCTGAAAAAGAGCGTGGATGTTTTGACTTTAACCGCCACACCCATACCGAGAACTTTACACATGTCCCTTATTGGGATAAGAGACATTAGTGTTATAGAAGAACCGCCGGAGGACAGATATCCGGTTATGACCTATGTTATGGAATATAATGATGAAATAATCAAGGATACCATAATCAAGGAAATCAGTCGGGGAGGCCAAGTGTATTTTCTGTACAACAGGGTAAGAACAATCGAAAAAATAGCTTCCGGGCTCAAATTGTTAATCCCAGAGGCAAGAATAGCCGTTGCTCACGGGCAAATGGAGGAGAAAGTTTTAGAGAATACCATGCTGGACTTTTTTAACGGCGGATTTGATGTACTGGTTTGTACTACAATAATAGAATCGGGTCTTGATATACCAAATGTAAATACTATAATAGTATATGATGCGGATAAGTTGGGGCTTTCACAATTATATCAGTTGAGGGGTAGAGTAGGCCGTTCTAACAGATTGGCTTATGCTTATTTAACTTATCAAAGAGATAAGGTGCTGACGGAACCGGCGGAAAAAAGACTTCAGGCAATCAAGGAATTTACAGAATTCGGCTCCGGGTATAAAATAGCTATGAGGGATTTGGAAATAAGAGGAGCAGGTAATCTTTTAGGTAAAGAGCAGCACGGCCATATGGAAGCCATCGGTTATGAACTTTATACAAAACTCTTAGATGACACAGTCAAGCAATTGACAGGTAAGCCAACAGAAGAAAAAATAGAAACTTCCATTGAATTGAATATCGAAGGGTATATACCCGCATCATATATAGAGGATGAGAACCAAAAGATAGAAATATATAAAAAGATTGCCGCCATTGATAGCAAAGACAGTTTATATGATTTGGAAGAGGAAATAGAAGACCGCTTTGGGGATATTCCTTTTAAGGTAAGGGATTTATTGCATATTTCATATATAAAGCATCTCGCTTCTAAATGCGGTATAATATCCGTAACACAAAAAGGTGAAGAGGTATTATTGAAATTTAAGAATTCTCACCAATTAAACGCAGAGACCGTATTAAAGATTATGGGATGGTATAGCAATGAATTAACGTTTAATGGCAGTGAGGAACCTTTTTTCTTATTGAAAGTCAAAACAGGTAATACGGATATATACTTGAAATATATTATTGAATTCTTAGAAAATCTATTGAATATGAAAGACAGATACAAAGAGCAAAGCGGGGCTAATGAAAGGGGTAAAGATGTAAAATGAGGGGTTTTAGATTTTATATATCGGTAATTATTATGATTCTTGTATTATTGACGGTATGGGGCTGCGGAATGGTGGTAGTAAAAGAAAGTGAAGCGGATAAATCCATAGTGGCAAAAGTTGACGGCGAGGTCATTACAAAAGAAGAGTTTGATAAAATTTTTGATGTATTCAAAACCCAGGAAGAGTTGAAACAAGGTACGGATATCTGGGATAAAACCTATATGGGGAAAAAATATATAGATTTGGCAAAAGAACAGGTATTGCAACAAATGATAGAGGATAAGATACAATTAAAGAAGGCTGAGGAACTGAATATCAGCGTGCCTCAGGATGAAATTGACGATGAATTCGATAAGTTCAAAAAATTGTTTAACTCCGACGAAAAGTTTATTGAGTATTTAAATTCTTTGCAAATGGATGAAGATTATTTCAGAGAATCAATAAAGAAAAGCCTGATTATAAATTATTTGAAGGAGAATATGACCAAAGATATAGAAGTTACAAAAGAAGAGATTGAAACCTATTATGCCGCACATATGGATATGTTTTTCAGGGTAAAGGCCAGTCATATACTTTTGGAAACGGAAGAAGAAGCAAAAGACATACTTGTAAGGGTCAATGCCGGTGATGATTTCAATGAATTGGCTAAGCAGTATTCCATAGACCCCAGCGTTAAAGAAAATAACGGCGACTTGGGGTATTTCAGACACGGCGCCATGGTGGAATCCTTTGAAGAAGCTGCCTTTGCTTTAAAACCCGGAGAAGTAAGCGATATTGTGAAAAGCCAGTACGGGTATCACATTATCAAAGTGGAAGATAAAAAGGTAGATAAGCTGGAAGATGTTAAAGATGAATTGAAGACGAGCATGCTTATGGCTAAGAAAAATACAGACTTTGTTGCCACATTTGAAGAGATGTACAATGAGGCAAAAGTGGAAAAGTATTTAAAAAACTTGTAGAAAAGTTTAGTAACGGTTAAATTTCTATAATTGCAAATATGTGTATAAAAGATAACCCTCTGATGAATAATAAGAATCAAACACAGTAAATTCTATTATACAAAGGAGGGTAAAATTATGAAAGCAACCGGAATAGTAAGGCGAATTGAT
>CAZMPR010000141.1:0-4516 GCA_964568265.1 uncultured Clostridiaceae bacterium
CGGTGCGTTATTTGTGCTTATTACTTCCTTCATTTTCTTACCTCCCTAATATTTATCGTTTACTTTTATTTCATCCAAATAATTATATATAGTATATCTGGAAACGCAAAGTATTTTTGCAATATAATCAACGGCTCCTTTGACTAAAAATACACCTTTGTTATTAAGTATTTCCACGATATTTACTTTCTCTTCTTTTGACATAAAGGCTACGGGTTTACCGATGGAATCCAAAGTTTTATTCACTATATTACTTAATACGTCATAAATATTGCTGCCGAAGCTTTCTTCTTCACTGCTATCCGGTGAGTCATCCTTATTTATATCGACAAAGGAATCCAAAATATTGTTGACTATCGAAATTTCGGATATATCATAGTTAATACAAAGGAAACCTATTACCTCTCCGTTTTCATCCTTTACATAAAGTAACGAAGACTTCAGCACTCTTCCATCGGAAGTCTTTTTCATATAATTTATAATGTTTTTATCAAATTTAGCTTTTTTTAAAACTCCCAGCCCATATTCGCTTAAAGGCCCTCCGATGGTTCGACCGCTTACATGCCCGTTAGTAATTGCGATTATTGAGTTTTGCGGATTATTGATATCGTGAAGTACCGCTTCGCAGTTCTTCCCAAAAGTATTTGCAATCCCTTCTATTACAGGGATTAACGATTGCAGAATAGGATGTAATTTATCCAAGTATAGTCCTCCAAATCAATTTATTATGCCTCTATAATGGTTGTCTCGGCATCAGCCCAAAGTCTTTCCAAATTATAAAATTCTCTTTCTTCTTTAGAAAATATATGAATAACTATATCGTAATAATCCAACAGTATCCATCTTCCACTGCGAAAGCCTTCCTTGTGGTGCATTTCAAAGCCTTCCTCACTCAACAATTCCTCCAAATTATCAGCCAGGGATTGAACGTGAGTTGTTGATGTTCCTGTTGCGATAACAAAAAAATCAGCAATAACGGACAATTCTCCTATATCAATCAACTTGATATTTTCCGCTTTTTTGTTTACCAAAATTTCAATAATTTTTTCTTTCTTTGCTTTTAAAGCATCATGCAAATATATCCCTCCTGTATTTTTTAACTTTTTATATCTAAATTACCGTTTTGGTTAATAGTTTCCGGATTTTCGACAGCTCTTTTTTGTAGGCCTAATTCTTCTTCTATTTCAAAGCTCATCTCTTTGAGCTTTTGTTCATCGAAAACATAATAGGATATTCGATTTATATATAGGGCTTCACCGGGTAATGTATACATTTTGATGTTATCCGTTTTTAAATCCTTTAGTTTTAAAGCATAGTATGCAATTTCTTTTTCCTCCATATTTGTCTTCACATGGCTGCTCATGGCTTGCAAAATGCTGAAAGATTTCGGTATTATTTTAGGACTGGTCATCTTCTTTACAAATTCTTTCATAAACTCTTGCTGGGCTTTGATTCTCCCCAAGTCCTGATCAGAATACCCGGAGCGATAACGTACAAAATCCACCGAGTTTTTGCCGTCTAAGACTTGTTTGCCTTTTTTTATATTTATATATAAATCTTGGGTGGGGTCCTCATAGAACATGTCTCGAGGAACATAAATTTCAACGCCGCCGATAATATCAATTATTCTACGGGCACCTTTAAAACTAAGCTCCACATAGTAATGCACCGGTATATCAAGTAATTTGCTCACGGTGTCCATAGCAAGGGGTATGCCTTCTTTTCTTGCCACCGCGGAGTTAATTTTATCATAACCGTAATTGGCTATTTCAACCCTGGTGTCTCTGGGAATCGATATCATCGCTATTTTATCGTCTTCTTTATTATACCTGGCCAATACCATAAAGTCTGACCTGGCATCGTCAATTCCCATGAATAAAACATTTACAATATTATTGTTTTCAGCATCGGGGGGCTTAAGTTCCGGATTCACCCTGACAATCTCATTAAATATTTCATTGCCACTGCTTAATCTGCCTAAGAAATAATAAATCCCGCCTCCGATTAATATCGTAAACGTTACAAAGGATGCTATAAAAATCAAAAAGTATTTATTCTTTATTATTTTCTTCATTAATTTACACTCCAATCATATAAGCCTGTCTAATATGCTGTTTCTTGCATCTACAGTATCAAAATGCAAAAGTGTTCTACTTTTAATCAATAAAGTGATTGTGGAATCAAGGGCATACAGCAAAGCATCATCAATATCCTTATAAGCCAATTCTCTGAGTTTTATCGCTTCTTTAAATTTCCTTCCCGGTTCTATGATGTCCGCAACATAAAGAATTTTATCTAAAAGGTTCATATCGGCTTTACCTGTTGTATGATATCTTATTGCCGTTAAAATTTCAATATCCGTAATTTCAAAAACATTTTTGCATACATAAACTGATGCAGGCGCATGTATAAGACCCGGTATTTTATAAGTTAAATCATCTACCTCAAAGCCGCAGTTTCGCGCATAATCTTCCTGTTCTTTTATATCGGCGCCCTTTGCACAGTCATGTACCAAACCTGCCAGTTCGGCTTTAGTGACATCACAACCGTAATGCCCGGCTATTTTAGCTGACTCTTTGCAAACATTTAGAGAATGCTCATACCTTACTTTGCTTAAATTCTTCCGCAAATAATCCAATATAGCTGCATAATCCTTCATAGGCAATTTCACTCCATATAAAGTCTAAATTTCCTGATGTAATCTTCAATTGCCTCAGGCAACAAATATCTGACGGTTTTACCGTTTTTAATCCTGTTTCTTATATCCGTTGAAGATATAGCAAGAGACGGTACTTCTATTTTGAAAATCTCCTTCTTATATTTAGACTTGATCTCATTAAGTTTTTGTTCCATATCTTTTCCGTGAAAACCAGGCCGTGTTGCCGCTACAAAAAAACATATCCTGAATAATTCTTCAACATTATGCCAAGTAAAAATCTCTAATATGGCATCGGCTCCGGTGATAAAATAAATTTCAGCATCTTCTCCATAAGCGTTTCTCAGTTCCCTTATGGTATCAACCGTATAGGTAATGCCTACTCTATCTATTTCCGCTCTGGAAACTTCAAAATAGGGATTAGTGGTTGTGGCAAGCACAGTCATTAAATATCTATGGTTTGCATCGGAAGTTGCCCTGGCCATTTTGTGGGGTGGATTCCCCGAAGGCATAAAAATTACTTTATCCAAATCATATTCATCTCTTACCGCTTCGGCAGTGACCAAATGTCCATAATGTATAGGATCAAAAGTTCCCCCCATAACCGCAAATCTGACTTTAGCTTTTTTATGATTTTCCTTCATAATAAACAGTACCTCACGAATGTTTTCTTAAGCTTTTACTAATTATACAATATAATCCCTTCTTAATAAAGAATTTTTGCATGCTTTTGATTTTTACTCCTCTTTTTCCTCCGGTTCGGCTTCACTTTGCACAATATACCAAGTATTAACTGTTCTGAATAGATTGGTACTATCCGGCTTTATGGTGCCGCTGACTTTGCTTCTCATAACTAAAGCATTTTCTTTATAAAAAAGACATAAAAAGGGCAAATCATCTCTTATAATTTCTTGAATTCTACGATAATCGTCAATCAATACGTTGGATTTGTTTTGATTCATTATTATATCATTTATTAAATCATCAATATCTTCATTGGCATAAGAACCGTAATTTTTGTCACCTATTTGAGGAGAACTATGCAGGTATGAGATATAATCAGTTTTCATATTGACGCCGGTAAAAGCTAAATCAAACTTTTTAGTTTTTATTGCTTTTTCAACCTCTTCAAAAGGGACAATTTCCAAGTCTATTATAATACCTGATTCTTCCAAGTATTTTTTTATATCCTCCGCTGTTTTTACACGATAATCGTTTTCTTTATTTGTTATCATTGTAAACCTTAAAGCCTGCTTTTTCCCATCTGTTTCTTTTTCAAATACCCTTGTATTGTCGTTATAAGAAAAGCCGGCATTATTAAGCATATACTGAACTTCCATTTTGCTGTAATTATATTTAATTCCCACACCGTCATCCAACCAGGATCCGGGCTTTATCGGGGTATCAGTCAAAACTGCATGGCCCAACATATGTTTATCGACTATGGCTCTTTTGTTAATGCCGAACATAAGGGCCTGCCGCACCGCTTTATCTTTTAATATTTCATTGTTGTGGTTTACCAGTATGAATTCAAATCCATCAGATATATATTTTATCGTGTTTATATCTTTTTGTTCCTTATATTTTTCCCAATCGTAGGATGATGCGTGCAGCAAATCTATCTCTCCGGATTGAAAAAACGGGTCGAAGGCATATTTATCATCTACAAAAATCACTTTTATTTTTTCGATAAAAGGTGTTTCCTCGTGCCAATATCGCTCATTGGGTTCCAATATCATGTACTTTAGTTTTTGATAGTCCGTTACTTTATATGGCCCTGTCCCTACAGGCACCGAATTATCTTTTAAAGAATATATGTGATTGGGTATTACGGGAAAACATAATTGTTCAACCAGATTA
>CAZMPR010000142.1:0-4509 GCA_964568265.1 uncultured Clostridiaceae bacterium
AATATGTCGATGAAGCTTATTTTAGCGGTTGTTCAAGACGATGATGCGAGTGATTTGATTGAAAGACTTGTACAAAACAAGTTCAGCACTACAAAACTTGCATCTACAGGGGGTTTTCTAAAGGAAGGCAATACAACATTGATGGTGGGAGTTCCGGTAGAACAGGTTGATGAAGTAATTGAAATAATAAAAGAAGTATGCCAAAGCAGAAAGCAGATATTCACCACGCCGGTACCGCCGACGGGCTCAGCAAGCGTTTTTATACCTTACCCAATCGAGGTAATGGTAGGTGGAGCAACTATTTTTGTTTTGGACATAGATAGGTTTGAAAAAGCTTAACCAAGGAAGTGGAAGTGGCATCCTATGAATTTTAACAATATTTTAGGCCAAGCGGTACTTGTGCAGAGTCTAAAAAATGCGATAAATGAGAATATGATATCAAATGCTTATATTTTTAACGGTCCAAAAGGCTGCGGAAAGATGACCGCAGCTCGTATTTTTGCTGCGGGAATAAATTGTACCGGAGATCCGGAAAAGCCCTGCGGGGTGTGCAGTTCATGCAGAAAAACAATTCATGATGCTAATCCTGATGTAATATACATAAAGCCTGCGGGAAGTTCTGTTAAGATTGAACAAATACGGATATTGATTTCTGTTATTTCGAAAAAACCGTATGAAAATCCTTATAGAGTTGTAATAATTGAAAACGGCGATAAAATGGGGCATGCGGCTCAGGATGCTTTTTTAAAAACTTTGGAAGAACCGGAAGGAAATAATGTATTTATAATCCTTACGGAGAATTTTAATTCTCTACATCAAACAATAGTGTCGCGTTGCCAATTATTTAATTTTAAAAGTGTCAGCAATGGTATAATGAGGGATTACTTGACAAAAAAACTTAATTATTCTGCGGATGAAGTTGGATTTGCAATAGAAAAGTCAAGTGGTATAATAGGAAGGGCAATAGAAATACTTAAAAATGACGAAATATCAACGGACGATGTTTTCTATGATTTGCTTTCCAAACTTTTAAGTAAAAAAAGGGTTTCGGTATTATCCTTTTATGATGACAATATAAAGAACAAGGAAGACGCCGTCAATTTATTAGATTTCCTTTTGCAATGGTTCAGGAGTGTTCTTTTATTTAGATGTAATAACACCGGGGGAGCATCATCTTATGCAAACAAGCCGGATTTATTAAATGAATACGGTAAAAGAATAAAGGAAGAGGATGTTTTTATAATTATTGATATGATAAAAGCCGGAATAAGATTGACGGATTTTAATATCAGCACTAAGAACATTGTTGACAGTATTTTCTTAAAAATTATGGAGGTATTTGATGGTTAGAGTAGTAGGTGTGCGTTTTAAAAAAGCAGGGAAAATATATTATTTTGATCCTGATGATTTAGATATAAAAGCCGGAGATAATGTAATCGTTGAAACAATAAGGGGTATAGAATTCGGAAATGCCGTGGTGGGCTTAAGAGATGTCCCCGAGTCGAATATAGTGGCTCCGTTAAAAAAAGTTATCAGAGTGGCCACAAAAGATGATATCAGAAAGTATAACGAAAACATAGCAAAAGAGGATGAGGCATTCAGAATATGCCAGGAAAAGATAAATGCCCATGAGCTTGGAATGAAACTTATAGATGTGGAATATACTTTTGATAATAATAAAGTGATATTTTATTTTACCGCTGACGGCAGAGTTGATTTCAGAGAGTTGGTAAAGGATTTAGCGGGGGTTTTTAAGACCAGAATCGAGCTGAGACAGATTGGCGTCAGAGACGAAGCCAAGATGATATCCGGTATCGGTCCCTGCGGAAAAGAGCTTTGTTGCGCCACATTTTTAGGTGATTTTGAGCCGGTATCTATAAAAATGGCCAAAGAACAGAGCTTATCGCTGAACCCGGCAAAGATATCCGGAATATGCGGCAGACTAATGTGTTGCCTTAAGTATGAACAGGATATTTATGAGGAAGTGGGGGCACGTCTTCCCAAAGTCGGAGCATTGGTGGAAACAGCTGAGGGTAAAGGCGAAGTGGTGGATTCCAGTGTTCTTTATGAATCGGTAAAAGTTAAAATGGACTGTCCCGATAATAATGCCAAAACAATTAAGGAATTCTCTATTCGCGATGTAAAAGAAATAGCTCCCGGCAAAGGTAAAGATGTTGATATAGATGTTGAAGATTTGCGTGATTTGGAGCAATTGGAGGAATAGTACCACTTTGAATTAAAGGCTTGCATTATTACATTATAGTGGTAAAATAGAAAAAGAGATTTAAGGAGGTGTCATTAATGGCATATGTAATAACCGACGATTGTATAAGCTGCGGAGCTTGTGAGTCGGAATGTCCCGTAAGTTGTATTACACCCGGAGATGATAAGTACGTAATAGATCCAGATGAATGTATTGAATGCGGAGCATGTGCAAATGTATGTCCTGTTGATGCTCCTGTTCCGGAGGAATAATAGTATTGTATTAAACAGGAAGCAAATAGAGGGGGGTTATAAGCAGCAATGTTTATAACTTCTCTTTTTATTTAATAGGAAAGTTTAGTCTATATAAATGGTTACGTTCTTTTTTGTGGATTATTAAAATTGAGGTTTCACAGTCTTTACAAAAAGGCATTTATTTCATATAGTAAAGGCGTAGCAGGCTTTAAATGGATTCAAAGAATGATGGAAAGATTATCGGTACATATTAAAGTGAGGTAAGGGTATGAAAAACCTAATTAAACCGGGCGAAACCTTGGATGATTTGCAAAATGGTTATTATATAATACAAAAAGAAAAAGCATTCAGATTCGGGGTGGATGCTGTTTTATTATCCGATTTTGCACAGGTTAAGAAGTCCGACAGCGTTTTGGAACTAGGAACCGGTACTGGGGTGATATCCATCTTGCTTTATGCAAAAAAGAAACCCAAGGATATAACTGCAATAGAAATATCTGAAGATATGGCGGAAATGGCGATGCGCAGCGTTAAGTATAATAGACTTTGTGACTACATAAAAGTATTTAAAATGGATCTGAAAGAGGCTCCGACATTTTTAGGTAAAGGGAAGTATAATGCAGTTGTAACAAACCCGCCTTATATAAAGGCAGACAGCGGAATAATAAGCCCCGATGAGAATCAAGCCTCAGCCAGATTTGAAATTCACTGCACTTTGCAGGACATTATCGATGCTTCCTATGAACTTTTATCTCCCGGTGGGAAGCTTTCTATGGTTCACAGGACAGATAGGATCGTTGATATACTGTATATTATGAGAAATAAGGGTTTGGAACCTAAAAGGATTAGATTTATCCATTCATCACCGGGCAAAAGGCCTCATTTGCTGCTGATTGAAGGCGTAAAAGGCGGCAAACCGGAACTGAAGTTTATGGATCCTTTATATATTTATGATGAGAAAGGTAACTATACCGAAGAAATACATAGCATTTATGGGAGGATGGAATAATGGGAACTTTGTATTTATGCGCCACTCCCATAGGTAATTTGGAAGATATAACCTTGAGATGTCTCAGAATATTAAAAGAAGTGGACATTATAGCGGCAGAGGATACCCGGAGGACTTCAAAGCTTCTTAATCATTATGAAATAAAAAGTACATTGACTAGCTATTATGAACATAATAAAAAGACAAAAGGAGAAAAGATTGTAGGTCTTTTGTTGGAGGGTAAAAATGTAGCTTTGGTTACTGATGCAGGTATGCCCTGTATTTCAGATCCGGGAGAAGATTTGGTAAGGCTTTGTTTGGAAAACGGTATAAAAGTAATACCTATTCCCGGTGCTTCGGCTTCTTTAACGGCATTGTCCATTTCTGGTTTAGCAACAAACAGATTTGTTTTCGAAGGCTTTTTATCCGGTAAGGGAAAGAATAGAATCAATAGGTTGGAGAAGTTGGCTGATGAAAAAAGAACAATAATTCTTTATGAGGCACCTCATAGACTGCTTTTAACCCTTAATGATTTGTATAAGTATTTGGGAAACAGAAAAATTTCAATATCCAGGGAATTGACAAAAAAATTTGAAGAAACCATAAGGACAGATATAAAAGGTGCAATAGAAGATTTTTTCGGGAGGGAAATTAAGGGAGAATTTGTTTTAGTTATTGAGGGAAAATTAGTTGAAGACGAATCCATAAAAGGTTATTGGAGTTCTTTCACTGTTGAGGAGCATATAAAGTTTTTAATTCATACGGGACTCACAAAAAAAGATGCAGTCACAGAGGTATCAAAATTGCGGAATATGCCAAAAAAAGAAGTATATAAAATATCCATTGATATTTGATTGTTTATCTAATATAATTTTGATACGAGAGGAGTGATTTATATGGAATTTACAAAGGACATGACAGTAGCTCAGGTTTTAAGATTGAACCCTAAAACAGCTCAGGTTTTTATGTCTTACGGCATGCATTGCTTAACATGCCCCGGTGCTACGGGAGAATCAATTGAGCAGGCGGCTATTGTACACGGATTTAGTGCAGACGAGATTCTA
>CAZMPR010000143.1:0-1612 GCA_964568265.1 uncultured Clostridiaceae bacterium
GTCCGACTATATCCACTTTTTCTTCGCAAGCATATTGACCGGGTTGTGATAAATCTTTCACATTGGTAAGCTCGTGTCCTTCACCGTAAAGTACATCTAAATCTGCTTGAGATACATGAAGATGTCTATTTGATAATGCCACCGGAACCTTATTTTCCATTGTTAAATCCTCCTAACATGCTATTTTTTATTTTCTTTAAATGGCTTAAACTCTGTTATTTTTTTTTGAATAATGATTGAATTAATTTTATCTTAATTTCATTTTACTGTCAAACTTGTTATAAAACTATCATAAAAAAAACCATAATCAATATAGCATAATAAGTCTTATACCAAAAGTTTTTAAATCTTCGTCTTTCCTTAATTTAAAGTCAAACTATTCCTCATCAGATGCTGCGTTCAATTCTTTTAAAATCTTTTCAATATCTATACCGTATCGTTGGGCAACCTGCTCAACAGTCATATAAACCGCTCCGCCTCACCCGAAACATTTTATTCCAAAGCTTTTAAATACACTTTCTAATTCAGGGTTTTTATATAAAATATCATCGATCACCATTTTTTTATCTATCACTGCCTCACCTCCTATTCCCTTCCGCCAATTCCGTCCTCTTGCCTTTGAAGAGGTTCATCCACTATTATATGCTCTATGTTCAAAACATTGCCTTCTACACTTGGAAAAACTTCATCAATTCCTTCAATTTCCGTCATTGTATTAACCAAAGAAAGCAATGTCATATTTTCTCCTGCGGCTCCGCCCCAATGATTCGTATGCATTTCCTTTGAAAAATCCACATATAATATTTTATTCTCTATATCCGTTTTAAGCACTTTTATACCTGATGGTAAAGTAGGGTAGAGATTCTCATCAACCGGTCCTTTTATTAATTCATTTAAAACTGCCTTTGCATATTCTTCTTTTGAAGCATCTTTATTAACGGAGATTATTCTTTTCTCCGGCATTACATACATGGCTTGCGAATCTCCGAAATATAAAGTGATTTCAGTATCTTTAAGCTCGAAAATTTCTTCTTTTTTTCTTTTTTCGCTCATATTGCAACCGCTAAAAACAAAAGCAATAATCACTAAAAATACCAGTATTCTTTTCATAAAATCCAATCCTCCACAGCAACAAGGTTTGAAAATATTATATCATACTTTTTCTACTTTTGTATAAATTAAGCTGATTTTAAACTTCAGGCTTTTTATTTTTTAATCGTAGCAAATATAAAAATTTAAACTTATAGTTATGTCTAAACAGTAACTATTTTTCGCATTTTTTTTGTTTATTTTTCCTTTATTCTTTAGTTAAAAACAATTCGTCTCCTTTTACATCTATAACAGCTTTGATGCCCGATTCTATTTCGTCCTTTATTATAGCTTTTGCAATAAGTGTTTCTATGTTTTTTTGAATATATCTTTTTATGGGCCTTGCACCATATACAGGATCGAATGCCTTGGCAATAATCAACTCCTTTGCTTTATCATTTAGAGTGATATTAATTTCTTTTTCCTTTAGCCGTTTTGTTACATATTCAAACTGCAAATCTACTATTTTTTTTATTTCTTCTTTCCCCAATGGCTTAAAAAACACAATATCATCTACTCTGTT
>CAZMPR010000143.1:1622-4493 GCA_964568265.1 uncultured Clostridiaceae bacterium
TCAAAAACTCAGGACGAAACTGCCTTTTCATTTCATCCATTACTTTTTCTACAGTTTTATCATCAATAGTTCCTGACATCTCCATAGCTTCTAACAAATATAAGCTGCCGATATTTGAAGTCATTATAATTACCGTGTTTTTAAAGTCCACCACATGACCTTGGCTGTCCGTAAGTCTGCCATCATCTAATATCTGAAGAAAAATATTAAATACATCTTGATGTGCCTTTTCGATCTCATCGAAAAGTATCACAGAATATGGTTTTCTTCTCACTGCCTCCGTAAGCTGCCCTCCCTCGTCATATCCCACATATCCGGGGGGAGCACCTATAAGTCTTGAGACGGCAAACTTCTCCATATACTCTGTCATGTCTATCCTTATGATATTCTCCTCAGAATCAAACAAGGCTTCGGCCAATGTTTTCGCAAGTTCTGTTTTACCCACGCCTGTAGGTCCCAAAAATATAAATGAACCTATAGGCCTTTTTGGATCTTTCAGCCCGCTTCTTGCCCTTATTACGGCATTTGTAATAGCAGTGACAGCCTCATCCTGACCTACTACTCTTTCATGCAGTATTTCGTCTAGACGTAAAAGTTTCTCTTTCTCATTTTCTATTAATCTTGTAACGGGTATCCCTGTCCATTTAGAAATTATTTCTGCAATCTCGTCTTCGGTAACTTCTTCTTTTAGCAAATGTTTTCCTTTTTGTATCTCTTCCAATCTTGTCTTTTCTTCATTCAATCTCTTATACAAATCAGCTAATTTTCCGTATCTTAATTCAGCGACCTTGTTCAGATCATATTCCATTTCGGCTTTTGAAATTTGCCCTTTTACTTTTTCTATATCTTTTTTAATTTCTCTAATATTTTTTATGCCGTCTTTTTCTATTTCCCACTGTGCATACATTACATCTTTTTGACTTTTAAGCTCGGTAAGCTCCTTTTTTAAAACTTCCAGTCTGCTTACTGATTGCTTATCAGTCTCTTTTTTCAAAGCTTCTTTCTCTATCTCCAATTGCATTATCTTGCGTGTTATTTCATCCAGTTCCGAAGGCATGCTGTCTATATCTGTTCTAAGCATTGCAGCAGCCTCATCTATTAAATCAATTGCTTTATCAGGGAGGAACCTATCGCTTATATACCTGTCAGACAATACAGCTGATGATATTAGAGCGTTATCTTGTATTCTTACTCCGTGATGTATTTCAAACTTTTCCTTTAAACCCCTTAATATGGATATGGTATCCTCCACCGTTGGCTGATCCACCAATACTGTCTGGAATCTTCTTTCAAGGGCTGCATCCTTTTCAATATACTCCCTGTATTCATCAAGGGTAGTAGTTCCAATACAATGAAGCTCTCCTCTAGCCAACATTGGTTTTAATAGATTACCGGCATCCATTGAGCCTTCGGCTTTGCCGGCGCCAACAATATTGTGTATTTCATCAATAAAAAGTATTATTCTCCCGTTAGAGCTTTCAATTTCTTTTAAAACTGCTTTTAAACGTTCTTCAAATTCGCCTCTGTACTTTGCACCCGCGATTAATGAACCCATATCTAAAGAATAAATAGTCTTATCTTTTAGGCCTTCGGGTACATCTCCTTTCATTATTCTTTGAGCCAACCCCTCAACAACTGCAGTTTTACCGACTCCCGGCTCTCCGATTAGTATGGGATTATTTTTAGTTCTTCTTGACAGTATTCTTACAATACGACGAATTTCCGAATCTCTTCCAATAACCGGATCTAATTTCTCCTTTTTAGCTGCTTCCACCAAATCCCTGCCGAACCTTTCCAAGGCCTCATAGCTTTCCTCCGGATTTTGACTTGTAATTCTTTGGCTGCTTCTAATCAATGACAATTCCTTTAAAAATCTATTTTTATCAATACCATATTTTTTTATAATTTTTGTTGAAGGTGTATTATTTTCATCAAGTAAAGATAGATATATATGCTCAACACCGATAAAATCATCTTTAAAATTTTTTGCTTCCTCTTCCGCTTTTATAAAAATGTTTTCAAATCTTCTTGTAGTATAAATTCCATCGCTGTTACCATAAACCTTCGCAATTTTTTCCAACTCAGCATTTAAGTCTTTGTAATAATAATCAAACGGAATATCCATTTTTGATAAGATTTTTGGGATTAAACCATCTTTTTGCACTAAAAGACTCATATGCAAATGTTCAGTATCTATTGTTTGATGATTTAGTTTCAAAGCGATGTTTTGTGCTTCGACAACAGCTTCTTGGGCTTTAACCGTAAGTTTGTTTATATCCATGGACTTGCCTCCTTTGACTTTGACCTTCCTTGACCTTATACATATATATTACCTATTAACTTGTATAAAGTCAATATTATATTTTGAAGAATGTGGCAATATTTAAAGTTGAATTTATTCTAAAAAATTGTCAATTATAAAAGTAAGAATTTTTTTTAAAAAGATATTTTCAATATTTTTGTGATTACAAAATCTCCAAATTTTATTAAAATAATCACTTCAAAAAATTTAAAGACATTTTATGAAATATGTAACACTAATATTTTTATTTAAATTGTAAAATATAATAGCAGGAGGTGATATTCAGTGCCAACAAATACTAAAAGAAGTGTAGTACCTCAGGCAATGGCAGCTCTTGATAAAATGAAATACGAAGTAGCAAATGAATTCAATGTTAACTTAAAGCAAGGTTACAATGGTGACTTGACATCAAGAGAAGCCGGAACAGTCGGCGGTAACATGGTTAGGAAAATGGTAGAGGAATACCAAAAAAATATGATCGGTCAGTAATGAGGAATAATATAATTATAAAAGCACCCCTTATGGGTGCTTTTACTAATATTTCTTTCCTAATTTACATTTTTATAGTA
>CAZMPR010000144.1:0-4490 GCA_964568265.1 uncultured Clostridiaceae bacterium
CCGGAATATATCTTTACTGTATTTTGCACTCCGGTGGGACCCTATTTTAAAGGCGGCATGAACCCCGTCAATTTCTCTGTTTCGGATTATGATCGTGCGGCTCCTTTCGGAACAGGTGCTGCAAAGGTCGGGGGAAATTATGCAGGAAGCTTAATGCCCCATGATGAAGCGGTAAAGAAAGGTTATGCGGACTGCATTTATCTGGATCCGGCAACTCATACGAAAATTGAGGAGGTTGGAGCAGCTAACTTCTTCGGTATAACTAAAGATAATAAATTTATTACACCAAAATCGCCTTCAATACTTCCCAGCATCACTAAATACTCTTTGCTATACGTGGCTAAAGAATATTTAGGCATGGAAGTTGAGGAAAGGGACGTATTTATCGATAAGCTTGATGAATTTGCCGAAGCCGGAGCCTGCGGTACAGCAGCTGTGATAACTCCTATCGGCGGAATTGAATATAAGGGTAAATTCCATGTTTTCCACAGTGAAACGGAAGTAGGTCCTATAACTAAAAAGCTTTATGATACTCTTTACGGTATTCAAATCGGTGATGTGGAAGCACCGGAAGGATGGATTTATGTAGTAGAGTAGTTGGAAGAGCTGGATTAAAGCGGAAAGCGGAAGGCGGAAGGCATAAGGCTTTATGCAGAAGGTTGAATAGTTGAAGGTGTGGGGGCGGTTTATCCGCCCCTTTATCTTATATCATTGTATCTAAAACAGTCTTTAAGTCATTGATTATATCTTCCGCATCCTCCAAGCCTATGGAAAGTCTGACCAAGGTATCGCTTATTCCGCCCGCTGCCCTTTCCTCCGGCGTATAAGGCGAATGTGTCATCGATGCGGGATGCTGAATCAAAGTTTCTACGTCTCCCAAGCTGACTGCCAAACTGCATAGCTTTACGTTGTTCATCAGCTTTCTTCCTTCTTCAATTCCGCCCTTTAACTCAAAAGCTATCATCGCTCCGGGCAGCCTCATCTGTTTCTTTGCCAATTCATATTGGGGGAAACTCTTTAGCCCGGGATAATAAACTCTATCTACGGCAGGATGGCTTTCTAAAAACTCCGCTACCTTCATTGCATTCTCAGAATGTCTTTCCACCCTGATGCTTAGGGTCTTCATTCCTCTTATTATCAGAAATGCATCAAAAGGACTTATTACAGCCCCTGTCATATCCTTTAGGCCAAACAATCTGAGTTCGGTCATAAAGTCTTTGGATCCTATGGCTAAGCCTGCGATTACATCTCCGTGGCCGTTTAGATATTTAGTGGCGGAATGCACAACCACATCCACTCCCAATTCCAAGGGTCTTTGAATATAGGGAGAACAATAGGTATTGTCCACCATGACCAGGCAGCCTTCATTTTCATGGGCAATTTTACTGACTTCTTCAAGATCTGTGATATTCATATTAGGATTTGCCGGGGTTTCCAGGTATACAACCTTTGTATTCTCCTTCATAGCTTTGCGCACATTCTCCGGATCTGATGTATCAACAAAAGTGACCTCTACCCCATACCTTGAGATTCCATGGCTAAGAAAAGCAAAAGTACAACCGTATAATGTCTTGGAAGCGATTACGTGGTCGCCTGCTTTCAGTGCGGTCCATAAACATGATACAATGGCACCTATGCCTGAAGAAAAAGCAACTGCAGCTTCTCCGCCTTCAAGTAAAGCAACTTTCTCTTCCAATACTGTAATGGTAGGATTTCCAAGGCGTGTGTATATATAACCGTCTTCTTCAAGAGCGAACCTCCTACCGCCTTGTTCTGCAGAATCAAATATAAACGTGGATGTTTGATAAATAGGTGTTGCTAAAGCACCCTCTTCGTTCTTTTTCCAACCTCCGTGAATAGCCCTTGTTGCAAAACCCATGTTACGCATGTCGGAATTATCCAAAATAATACCCCCTTTTAAATTTTTTATTTTCATTTTGGATGTATTATATTAATTCTACATGCTTATTTTATTTCCTTCAAGCTAAAAGGAATAAAATTTGGGCTAAAACGCAGTAATGTGTGAGGAAACCGAAGGGATGATCAAAATTGCAGTTCACTATGTTTCATAGAATGAATATTAAATTTTTAGACTAATAAAGGGAAACACTTAGTCTCCCTTTATATCTCTTCTTTTACATTTTAATGACAGCAACAAACTGACAGTCTTTGTTCCATAAAGTTCTCCAGCATTTCTTTTGCCAATTCTTTTTGCAGTGCAGAGGTATCCTTTTGATATAAAGTAAAGTAAACTAAGAGACCTCTCATGGCGGTAAGTCTGTTACCGGCCTGCTCAAAGGCTATTGATATCTCACTGTCTATTACTTCATCCGTCACTTCTTCACCTCTGGTGGCGGGCAGACAATGCATAAATTTAGCTCCCAGACTCGCTTTATTTAGCATTTCCCTGTTTATTTGATATTTAGGCATAAATACACGGTGCCTTTCTTCCTCAGATAATTCACTTTCATAAAGACCATACCATACATCCGTATATAAGAAGTCTGCTCCGGATAGAGCCTCTTTCTCATTATCAGTTACTAACCAGGAACCGCCGGATTCTTCGCAATTTGCCTCCATAATTTCTTTATGCACTTTTTTCAGTTGAAAACCTTCGGGGCCGAAATGAACAAAATTCATTCCAAGTTTAGTCGTTATAAATCCTAAAGATGCACATACCTGGGTGCCGTCACCTACAAAGACAACTTTCAAATCTTCCAGGCATTTTCCTTTGGGCAGATGTTCAACAATTGTTATCATATCTCCTATTTCCTGAGTAGGGTGATTATAATCGCTCATGGCATTGATTACGGGAATGCTTGAAGCTCTCGCCAAATCCACAACAGTTTTATGTTCAATAACTCTTGCCATAACTATATCTATGAGTTGGGACAACACTTTTCCCGTATCTTCAATGGTCTCATGTCCCCCAAGCTGAATCATGCCGGGCCCCAGATACTGAGCGTGGCCGCCTAATTGTTCCATTGCCGTTTCGAATGAAACCCGGGTTCGTGTGGATGATTGTTGAAAAATCATTCCCAAGGTTTTGCCCTTCATTAGAGGAGGATTATAACCTGATTTTATACAGTTTTTAATAGCTATCGAAAGATCAATGATGTCTGCCAATTCATGTTTTGTAAAATCATTTGTATCAACAAAATGTCTCAGTGTCAATATATTTCCTCCAATCATTTTTAATTTAGAATCTGTTCAGACGTAACCATAAGTTTAATATAGATTTTTATATTTGATTATTGGGTTGCAAATCTAATAGTCTATAAGCTTAATCTCTTGCTGCGCTTTTTCAATCTCTTTGTCTTTTATTACACCTACCTTCAATAATTATTTAAATCATGTTTTTAAATCTCCCCATTTGATTACTTCACCGTCTTTAGCTACCAATGCTTTTGGCGGATTTCTTTTTTGTGTTATCAAGCTCATAAAAACCATGGCTAAGAAGTTTCCCAAGGCTGGCACTAAGGTATAGAACCATTCCGGTTCCGGAACAAAAGTTTTTTGAATCACACAACCGGCTAAGGTAATGAGAAAACCTACCGCCATGCCGGACAATGCGCCTATTGCATTGGCCTTTTTCCATATAAAAGCGAATATGAAGGGGAAGAATAAACAATTGAACAGTATGGTAAAGCTGAACACCATCAGGTCGTATAAGGATTCTGCATAAAAGCTGACAACCAAAGAGAGTAAACCTATTATAAGCACGCAAGCTTTTGTGACTTTAAGTGCTTTTTCATCACTTATATTTTCATTTTTCATCTCTTTGCTATACTTATAAATATCGTTGGAAAGTATGACCGCCGATGCGAATATTGACGAACTGGCAGAGGACATGACTGTAGCCATTAATGAACCTACAAAGATTCCTAAACCCACAGGATTAAGAAGCATTTTAGCCAGATAGGGTATTACCATCTCGCTGTCTTCGTTGAATATACCGGCGGGTATCATTCCTTTACCCACCATGGTGATAGCTGCCAGGCTGAAAAGTATGGGGATAAATCCTATTATCCAATATAAGAACCCGGCGTAAATAGAACCGTCTCTCGCTGTCTTTTCGTCTTTTGAACTGAATGCTCTTTGGGCTATGTCCGGAGAAGGAATATTACCCAAGGCCATCCCTGCCCATGCCGATATATAAGTCAGCCAACCTATAAGATTTTCACCCCGGGGGAAAAAGTTCCAAAACCCTTCGGGGGTAAATTTGCTCATTTCGCTGAAGCCGCCGGCATGTTTAACACTTATCGGTAATAGTATAAATAAACCCAGGAGTATAATAAACATCTGTATTGTCTCAGTCCAAACTACCGCCAACAAACCGCCCAAATAGGTATATGAAATAATTACCACCGTGCCTATAATAATTGAAAGTGAATAGGACAAGCCCAAAAGAATATTCAATACCTTACCGATGGCAATTATTTGTACTGCCGTCCACAAGGTAAATGTGGGCAACATCAAAAAAGATGCAA
>CAZMPR010000145.1:0-4464 GCA_964568265.1 uncultured Clostridiaceae bacterium
AGTAGTACAGGTGGTTTTTGAAGAAAGAGACGGTTCAGAAAAACTATTTGAAATGCCCGGGTATTGCCCCGTTTGCGGCGCTGATGCCATAAGGTTGGAAGGCGAGGCTGCTGTAAGATGCACAAATAATTCATGTCTGGCACAACTTAGAAGAGCCTTGTTTCATTATGTATCCCGGGATGCCATGAATATTGACGGGTTGGGCCCTCAACTGATTTCTATGCTTTTGGATAATGGTTTCATAAAGGACGCGGGAGATTTATATAATCTTAAGAATAGAAAAGAAGATTTGGTTAAGATTGAGAGGATGGGAGAAAAATCCGTTGATAATATGTTAAAAGCTATTGAAAATTCAAAGAATAATTCTATGGGCAGACTTTTATATGCCTTGGGAATCAGAATGATAGGCCAGAGGGCATCAAAGCTTTTAGCCAGGGCTTATGGCAGTATGGGCAGATTAGCAGAGGCAACCTACGAAGATTTGATATCCGTAAATGAAATTGGTGACAAGATGGCACAAAGCGTAGTTTCTTTTTTTAAGGAAGAAAGAAACATTGCACTTATAGAAAAACTAAAAAGTTTAGGAATAAATATGGAAGCAGTTAAAAAAGAAATATCTGAGAAAGAAGAATTTGCAGGAAAGACTTTTGTTCTCACCGGAACATTATCGGATTATAAAAGAGATGAAGCAAAATCAATAATAGAAAGTTATGGGGGAAAGGTATCGGGGAGTGTCAGTAAAAAGACAAATTATGTTTTAGCAGGAGAGGATGCAGGTTCAAAACTTCAAAAAGCAAATGACTTGGGTATAGAAGTGATTGATGAAGAAACCTTTAAGAATTGGATCGGAAGGCGGTGAGGAAATGGATAAAGAATACATAGATTATCTTTGTTCCTTGGCAAAGTTAGAGTTTAAAGAAAAAGATTATGATAAAATATTCAAGGGTCTTGATACATTCGGGGGGTATGCCGAAAAGTTGGCTGAAGTGGACACAGAAAATACAGAGCCTTTGGTTAATGTTAATGGGACTGTAAATGTAATGAGAGAGGACGAAGTAAGGCCTTCTATGGATAGAAATATTGTTTTAGATAATGCACCGGATAAGATGTATGGCTGTATAAAAGTTAATAAAATAATTGAGTAATGCAAAGGATGGTGGTCTTTGTGAATCTACATGATTTGACACTGCATGAAGCGCATGAAAAAATCACAAATAAAGAGATAAGTGCAAAGGATTTATTGGATAGTGTCTATGAAAGAATTGATAATGTTGAAAACAAGGTGAATTCATATATAACTTTATCTAAAGAAAAAGCATACAAAGAAGCAGAAGAAGTTGATAAAAGTATAGCGAAAGGGCTTAAAATAGGTGACTTGGCCGGCATTCCCATGGCAGTGAAAGATAATATATGCACAAAAAGCGTAAAGACAACCTGCGCTTCTAAAATGTTGGAAAAATTCATCCCTCCCTATAACAGTGAAGCCTATGAAAGGCTGTTGAAAGCGGGAGCCGTTATGATAGGAAAGACAAATATGGATGAGTTTGCCATGGGCAGTTCCACAGAAAATTCTTATTATAAAATAACAAAAAATCCATGGAATCTAAATAAAGTTCCGGGGGGTTCTAGCGGCGGTTCTGCCGCTGCAGTGGCAGCCGGAGAAGCTTTTTATGCTTTGGGCTCTGACACAGGAGGTTCTATAAGGCAGCCTGCTACTTTTTGCGGTGTCGTAGGGTTCAAACCAACCTATGGTGCTGTGTCCCGATACGGGACGGTTGCTTATGCTCCATCATTGGAACAAGTTGGGGTACTTACAAAAGATGTGAAAGATTGCGCCATAGTTTTAAATCATTTATACGGTTACGATGAAAAGGATTCAACAACGATTAATATGGAACATGCTGATTTCCAAGAAGCTTTAAAAGAGGATATTAAGGGAATGAGAATCGGCTTACCAAAAGAATATTACGGCGACGGCATAGGCAGTGAAATAAAGGATTCTATAAAGAATGCGTTAAAATTACTTGAAAGTTTGGGAGCCTATGTGGAAGAAACTGAATTGAATTATGCGGAGTACGCTTTACCCGTATACTATATAATTGCCTTATCAGAAGCAAGCTCAAGTCTTGCCAGGTTTGACGGTATCAGATATGGTTACAAAGCCGATGATTATAGGGATTTAGATGATATGTACATAAAAAGCAGAAGCCAAGGCTTTGGCGATGAAGTAAAATTAAGAATCTTATATGGTATACACTCGTTAATAGGCGAAAATTATAAAAACTATTATGATAAAGCCCTTAGAGTCAGAAGGTTGGTCAAAGAAGATTTCAATAAGGCTTTTCAAAAATATGATTTATTGATTACCCCCACATACCCCACTGCCGCATTTGAAATCGGAGAAAAAATCAAAGATAAGGCTGCTTTATTTATGGGGGACTTATGCACCGTTCCCGTAAATGTAGCGGGAATACCTGCTATGTCGGTACCGTGTGGTTTTACCGGCGGCAGTTTGCCGATTGGAATGCAAATAATGGGAAGGCCATTTGGCGAAGCTAAAATGTTGAGAGCGGCATATGCTTATGAAAAATGCACCGAGCATTTAAAGCAAAGACCAAAATTATAAATCAAATCTTGTTTTAGGCGGTGAGTAGAATGGAATATGAAACGATTATCGGTCTTGAGGTTCATGTTGAACTCAGCACACTCAGCAAAGCTTTTTGCGGTTGCAAAAATGAATTTGGCGGAGAAGTGAATACGAACTGTTGCCCTATATGCTTAGGCTACCCCGGGGCATTGCCGGTTTTGAATGAAAAAGTAGTTGAATATGCGATAAAAGCGGGATTGGCACTAAATTGTGATATATCATTATATAGCAAGACAGACAGAAAAAATTATTTTTATCCCGATTTGCCGAAAGCTTATCAGATATCACAAAATGATATGCCTATTTGTAAAAATGGTTATATTGAAATAGATGTGGACGGAAAGATAAAAAGAATCGGTATAACAAGAATACATATTGAAGAAGATGCGGGAAAACTTATTCATGGAACAGATGAAGGTGATTATTCCCTGATAGACTTTAACAGAGCAGGAGTGCCGCTGATAGAAATTGTATCGGAGCCGGATATAAGAAGCCCAAAAGAGGCAAGATTGTATTTGGAAAAGCTGAAGAATCTGCTTGAGTATTTAGGTATATCCGATTGTAAAATGCAAGAGGGTTCCCTTCGTTGTGATGCCAATATTTCTGTTAAACCCGTTGAGAGTGTGGAATTCGGTGTAAAAACGGAAATAAAAAACATGAATTCCATGAAGGCTTTGGAAAAGGCATTGGAATATGAGGAAATAAGACATAAAAGAATTTTTTCCAACAGTGAAGAAGTGGCCCCGGAAACAAGAAGGTGGGATGACGATAGATCTGTTACTGTATCCATGAGGGCAAAAGATAAAACATACGATTACAGAAGCTTTCCGGAGTCGGATTTAGTGCCTATAGTGCTAACTGAAGATATGATTTTAGAAATAAAAAGAAATTTACCGGAATTGCCGGATTTAAAAAAGAAAAGATTTATAGAAGAATATGGTATCCCCGAGTATGATGCATCTGTATTGACACTTTCAAGGGACATCTCGTTATTTTTTGAAGAGTGTGCTAAAGGACACAAGAACCCAAAAGCTATAAGCAACTGGGCAATGGGTGAAGTAATGAGAGTTTTGAAAGAAAGGGAGATTGAGATAGGCGATATAGGGTTTTCGCCTCAACACTTAAGAGAGTTGGTTAATCTAATTGATGACGGGCATCTAAGCAGCAGCGGTGCGAAGCAGGTGTTTGAGGAAATGCTTAACTCCGGGAAGGAGCCTAAGGCTTTGCTTAAGGAGTTGGGCTTACAACAAATAAGCGACGAGGATGCAATGGAAGAGTTAGTAAATAGTATTTTGGCACAAAATCAAAAATCCGTTGAAGATTATAGAAACGGTAAAAGCAACGCCCTTGCATATCTTGTGGGGCAGGCAATGAAGGCTTCTAAAGGCAAAGCAAATCCTCAGATAATAAGCCGTATGTTAAAGGATAAATTATAAAATATTTATAAATATAAAAAATATGAAAACTTCATGGCTATTAGCGCCTTGAGGTTTTTTTAAAAATTACACTAAGGGAAAGTTAAGATCTGGATATATCAAATAGAAGGATATTAAAACAGGTTGATATTTCAGATAATATAGTTTAATATTTGGAATATAGGTTATAACTATTAATAATTATGGCACTATTGTGTCAAAAAAAGGGGGATGGATTATGAAAAAACTGTTAACCGTGTTGTTGATGTTAGTACTTGCTTTGAGCTTGGTTCTAACAGGATGCGGTCCCAAAGAGGCACCGCCTGCACCCAACGGAGAGGAACCGGCACCTTCGGAGACAAAGATTATCAGGACTAACAACACAAGTGAACCGGGGTCATT
>CAZMPR010000146.1:0-4463 GCA_964568265.1 uncultured Clostridiaceae bacterium
GAAACGGTATTGAATCCCGGTGAAAAGCTTATTGAATTGGAATATGAAGTGTTTACGCGAATCAGAGACGAGATATCTCTCCATATAGAAAGAATTCAAAATACTGCAATGTTGTTGGCTGAATTAGACTGTTTTTGTTCTTTTGCTATGATAGCCCAAAGCAATAATTACTGCAAACCGGATATAGGCGATTACGAGAGTATTGAGATAAGAGAAGGCAGGCATCCGGTAGTGGAAAAACAGAACAGTAATAATACTTTTATTTCAAATGATACTTTTATGGATAATGAGGATAACAGGTTTTTAATCATTACGGGTCCTAATATGGCGGGAAAATCGACTTATATGAGGCAAACTGCTTTGATTGTTCTTATGGCACAGATTGGCTCTTTTGTGCCGGCTTCTTATGCCAAAATCGGTGCGGTTGACAGAATCTTTACAAGAGTAGGGGCAGCAGATGATTTAACATCCGGCCAGAGTACTTTTATGGTGGAGATGACAGAGCTTGCAAATATCACAAATTCTGCAACCAAGAAAAGTCTTATCATTCTTGATGAAATAGGGAGGGGCACCAGCACCTTTGACGGACTCAGCATAGCATGGGCGACTGTGGAATATATATCAGATTTGAAACGTTTAGGCTGTAAAACCATGTTTGCCACTCATTATCACGAGCTTACCGAATTAGAGGACAAACTAAACGGTGTCAAAAACTATTATATTGCAGTAGAAGAGATGGGCAAGGATATTATATTTTTAAGGAAGATAAGAAGAGGTTCCATAAGCGGCAGCTACGGTATTCACGTTGCAAGATTGGCCGGGGTCCCGGAGGAAATATTGGATAGGGCATCGGAAATATTGAATGTTTTGGATAAAACCGAAGCAGACAAGCATATAGACATTGCGAAAAAGAAAAAACAAAAAACGAGCATTGTGAAGGAGAGTTCTGAGCAACCGAATCTTTTTAATTATAAGTACTTTAATATAATAGAAGAAATAGAAAAGATAGATATACAGAATATAACCCCTGTTGAGGCTCTTAATATTCTAAATGGGCTGAGAAAAAGGTTAGGGGGAGGTAATTAAATGAATAAAATTATTCTATTAAATGAAGACACTATAAATAAGATTGCCGGAGAAGTGATTGACAGGCCGGCTTCAATAGTCAAAGAATTAGTTGAGAATTCAATTGATGCCAGTTCCACATCAATAACCGTTGAAACGGCAGATGGCGGCAAAGCATTGATATCAGTGATAGATAACGGATGCGGAATTGCTGAGGAAGACATTCCCCATGTATTTATAAGACATGCAACAAGTAAAATCAACAATATAGATGATTTGTTAAAGATAGACACTTTAGGCTTTAGAGGGGAAGCCATGGCAAGTATCGCTTCTGTATCTGAAATCGAACTTTTCACCCGTCATGAGGAAGAAACAACAGGTTTACATATTATCGTAAAAAATAGAGAAGTTGTGGAAAGCAAATCAATAGGATACCCTTCGGGGACTCATATTAAGGTTAAAAATTTATTTTATAATACACCGGCAAGAAAAAAGTTTCTAAAAAGTGATAAAACAGAAAACAACTATATAACGGATGTAATGGAAAAGATGGCTCTGAGCAATGCTTGTATTTCTTTTAAATACATAGTAAACGGTAAAATTATCTTTCATACTCCCGGTAACGGAGATTTGTTGTCAGTAATCCAGTGCATTTATGGCGTCAAGACAGCTAAAATGATGCTGCCGGTGGATTATTCAAATGAACTTTTGAGCATTAGCGGATATATTGCAAAACCTGAATATTCCAAAGGAAATTCAACTTATATTATTTTTTCTATAAATAATAGGATAGTAAAGAATTACGCTCTGAAAGAAGCAGTTAGAAGTGCCTACAAATCACTGCTTATGAACAAAAGATTTCCTTTTGCTGTGCTTAACATCAATATAAGCCAGGATAAAATAGATGTTAATGTTCATCCTGCCAAAGCCGAAGTGAAGTTTTCCGATGAAAGAAGCGTTTTTAATTTGATTTACTATGCTGTAAACACTGTTTTATCTTCAGAGCATACTCTTGTTTACGAAAATGCATTTGCAAAAGATGATTATAGTGCCGTTAGGGAAAATGAGTTATTTAAATCAAAGCAAGACAGTATGTTTTCTTTAATTGACAGTGCAGAAACGAAAAGAGAACCGTTTAATAGTAAAACAGAATCAGGTATTACTGGCAGCGTGGATATTAATGATGTTTCTCTTGATACCGGGAATAGGGAGTATGACAAAAGCAAGATGGCAAAAAAGACTATAATAGGGCAGCTTTTTAATACCTTTATTCTTTGTCAACAAGGAGATGAGTTTTTAATGATAGATCAACATGCAGCCCATGAAAGGATAATTTATGAAAACCTTTTAGAGGAAAAGAGAAAAAACAGGATTGAACAACAAGCCCTTTTGATTCCCATGATAATTGAACTCAATACGAAAGAAATGAATGATATCCGAATGAGTATTGATACACTGAATTCTTTCGGATTCGATGTTGAAATTTTTGGGGATAATTCTATTGCCATAAGACAGGTTCCCTTAATAATGGGGCATCCTTGTTCAGGTGCCGTAATCTCGGAATTATTGGATACTATTCATGAATTAAGTAACAATATAAGTGCTTTGGAGGAAAGAGCATTGTTGCAAATCGCATGCAAAACTGCTATTAAGGCAGGCGATAGATTAAACAATGCAGAAATGGCGAACCTTATAGATGAGCTTTATAAATCAAAGCTTTATTTTACATGTCCCCATGGAAGGCCTACGATAATATCGTTAACGTTACAGGAACTTGAAAAAAAGTTTAAAAGAATACTATAACGTTATTATTAATATATAAGGTGAGAAAATGAAACAAAACATTTGTATTATTGCGGGACCTACCGCAGTTGGAAAGAGTGATATCTCCATAGAAGTTGCAAAATCTCTATGCGGCGAAATAATTTCAGCAGATTCCGCACAGGTGTATAAATATATGGATGTAGGCACAGCAAAAATAAACGAAGAAGAAATGCAAGGGATAAAACATTATATGATAGACGAAGTTTATCCCGATGAAAAATTCAGTGCCGCCGTATTCCGGAAAAAGGCTTTGTCTTACATAAACGAAATCGGCTCAAGGAATAAATTGCCGATAATAGTAGGGGGGACCGGATTATATATAAGCTCTTTACTTGATAATTTTGAATTCACTGATTCATTTATTGATGAAGGTTATAGAAAGCATTTGCAAAATGTTGCTTCAATAAAAGGAAATGAATATGTACATAGCAAATTAAAAGGCATTGATCCTACAAGTTACAACAAATTGCATCCAAATGATTTAAGGAGAATTATAAGGGCATTGGAGGTTTATAAACAAACCCAAAAGCCCATATCCTACTTTCAGGAAGAATCGAAAAAAAAACCATGCAATTTCAATTTAGCCTATATATGCCTTAATATGAATAGAGAATTAATCTATGAAAGAATCAATTTTAGAGTTGATAATATGATTAGCAAAGGTTTGATTGAAGAAGTAGAAAAACTATTGAATTTAGGTTATAGCAAAGATTTAGTTTCATTACAAGCCCTTGGATACAAAGAAATAATATACTATATAGAGGGCAAAATGGCAAAAGAGGAAGCAGCAGAATTGCTTAAAAAGAACACAAGGAACTATGCTAAAAGGCAATTAACATGGTTTAGAGGCGATTCGAGAGTATTCTGGATAAATATTGAGGGATATAGAAATAAGAGCGATATAGTTGAAAATATAATAAGATATGCGGCAGGAAATGTTTCTTTAATATAGAATAAATATCTATTATTATTATAATACTATGTATTAAAGGTAAATTTTAGATTATACATACTTATTAATGAGGAGGGTTAAGATGAGTAAAGTTATTAATTTACAAGACGTATTTTTAAATCAGGTGAGGAAAGATCATATACCTATCAGTATTTTTTTGATAAACGGTTTTCAATTAAAAGGTATTGTTAAAGGTTTTGATAATTATACTTTAGTACTGGAAACTGACGGAAAGCAACAATTAGTATATAAACATGCCATATCAACATTAATCCCGCAAAAACCTGTGAACTTTAATTCCGGAGAAAAAACAGTTTAAACACTTGATAGAGATAAGAATAAAAAGAAATATTTATTTTTTTTGATGGTCTTTATTATAGAAATAGAACGAAGAGGGTCAAAATATTTACATAATGATAAAAGAGGTATAAAATGCATAAATATGTCTACGAATATTTGGTTAATCAGGTTAGATTAAATGAGGCGGTTGTTGGCTTAGTTTTAAAATGTGAAAAGGATATTAAAAAAGAATTCGAAAAAATAGATGAAATACGAGAATTCAATCAGTATAAGGTTCTTAACAGCATGAGGAAAAACAAGCTTAGCGATATACATTTCAATT
>CAZMPR010000147.1:0-4461 GCA_964568265.1 uncultured Clostridiaceae bacterium
ATTGTTAAAAAAAAGATAAAATTTATAGACACATTGTTAATTTAATGTTAGAATTGTCTATGAGTTATATATAAACTTTTATTTAATTATTTTATTTCATGAAAGGAAGGAGAAAATATGGATAAAATGTTTCTCGCACCGAAAGAAATAGCTCAGGCAACAATTAATGCGGGGGCCGGTAAAGCAAAATTATCTATTACACAGATGATAATTTTAGGGATTTTCGCGGGTGTATATATCGGCTTTGGTGGACAGGCCGCAATAACTATCAGCCAGACTTACGGTGCAATTGATTTGGGTATGTCAAAATTTTTATTCGCCGCTGTTTTCCCGGTAGGACTCATGTTAGTTGTTATATGCGGTGCTGAACTTTTCACAGGAAATAATCTTATGATTATGGGTTGTGTAAATGGTAATTACAGTACTAAGGATTTGCTAAGAAACTGGGTCACAGTATACATTGCAAATTTTGTAGGTTCCGTAATATTAGCCGTATTGGTAGCTAATTCGGGTCTTATGACAGGTGCCGCAGCTGAAAAAGCGATAGGCATAGCAAATGCAAAGGTTTCGATTCCTTTTATGGAAGCAATAATTAGAGGTATACTTTGTAATGTAGTTGTTGTGTTGGCAGTTTGGATGGCAACAGCAGGAAAAGACATAATATCTAAAATATTTGCTTGCTGGTTCCCCATCATGTTGTTTGTTCTTTGTGGATTTGAACACAGTGTAGCTAATATGTATTTTGCACCTTTAGGAATGTTTTTAGGTGCACCCGTCAGCTGGGGACAAATTATATTCAACAATTTAGTTCCTGTTACAATCGGCAATATCATCGGCGGTGCTTTTATAGTAGGGCTATTATATTTAGCTGCTTATGTAACTCCTGATAAAGTTGCTGCTGCAAAAGCTGAAGAAGCAAAGAAGGCATAATTTATAAATCAAAATTAAAATTAATACTGTTATATAAGTTTTCCGAGTTAATTCCTCTAAAAGCTTTACTCATGAAGGATTAACCGATGGGTTCTAAACAGAAATGTTGGAACCTCCCGTATTTGGAAAGGAAAATCAAGATTTTACATGATATTTAAGCAATCCTTTCTATAGGGTTGCTTTTGCTTTTTATAAAACAAAAGGATGATATTATGAGTTATTTTTCAGAGGCATTTTTTAAGGCAATAGAGTTGTTAATATCGTTTGATCATGAGCTGTATGGTATTATAGCGCTAACTATTAGAATTTCCGTTATAGCCTTGAGTATAAGCTGTTTATTAGGTATTCCATTAGGGCTCTTTATTGCCATGAAAAAATTTGCCGGTAGAGGGCTTTTGCTTAATGTTATAAATACTTTTATGGGGCTGCCGCCGGTAGTGGTCGGATTGACGGTTTATATCCTTTTATCCAATCAAATGGGGATTTTTGGTGATTTAAGACTGCTGTTTACTCCAATTGCAATGATTATTGCTCAAGTAATTTTAGCTCTTCCGATTGTAATAGGTTTAACACATTCCGCAATAAAATCTTTAGACAGCTTAGTGGGCAAAACAGCTATTACCATGGGTGCATCTTCGCTTCAGCTCTCCCTAACTATGCTGAGAGAAGCCAGATATGGTATTGGTGCCGCTGTCATTTCAGCCTTTGGAAGACTTATTGCCGAGGTCGGGGCGGTTATGATGGTGGGAGGAAATGTAAGGTTTCAAACAAGGGTTATGACCACTGCGATAGCTCTTCATAAAGGTATGGGGGAATTTCAAACTGCTTTGGCTTTAGGTACTATCTTATTAATCCTATCCTTTATAATCAACTTCCTGTTGGAAATATTCAGGAAAGGAAAAGAGGTACTTTAGCTATGAGTTTTATTTTTAGAACCGAAAATTTGAAAAAAGATTATAACGGAGAGATAGTACTTGATGTTGAAAGCTTGGAGATTGAAGAAGGAAAGATAACAGCTATTATAGGCCCCAGCGGTGCGGGAAAAAGCACCTTGCTTCACCTGTTAAACAAAATAG
This sequence comes from uncultured Clostridiaceae bacterium, assembly GCA_964568265.1. Taxonomy (GTDB): domain Bacteria; phylum Bacillota; class Clostridia; order Lutisporales; family Lutisporaceae; genus JAAYKT01. The sequence continues at coordinate 2,007 of CAZMPR010000147.1, forward strand.
AATCACCTTCAGCGGGAAGAATCTGGTTTCAAGATACTTTAATAAGCGAAAAGACAGTTTTGGACGCTGCTATAAGGCGGGATATGATAATGGTTTTTCAAAAACCCTTGGTATTTAAAAGTACAGTTTATGAGAATATTGCTTACGGTTTAAAAATCAGGGGCTTTAAAAATAAGGAAATTTCCATAAGAGTTGAAGAAATTCTTGAAATAATAGGATTAAAAGAAAAGAAGCATCAAAGAGCCACAACTCTATCCGGTGGTGAAGCACAAAGAGTAGCCATTGCAAGGGCTGTTGTAGCCAGACCTAAGGCGTTACTCCTTGATGAGCCGACAGCAAACCTTGATCCTGCCAATGTGACTATAGTTGAGGATTTGATAAAATACAGTAAGAAAAATTATAAACTGTCCGTATTAATGGTGACCCATAACATGTTTCAGGCAAGACGTATTTCTGATATAACCATATTTATGCTAAACGGTAATATTGTTGAAATGGGCAGCACTGAAAGCATGTTTAACAGCCCTCATAATGAAAATACCGGGGCTTTTATAGATGGTAAAATGATATTTTAAGGAGAGGAAGAAAATGAAAAAAAGGTTAAAAAACATTACTAAATTACTGGTTTTGGTTCTGTTATTTAGTATTATGCTTGGAACAATGCTTACAGTAAGCGCTGAAGCAGTTGCAATCGGCGGCACTGCAAAAACTACTGCAAGTTTTCTGAATTTTAGAAAAGGTGCGGCTATGGGGAACAATATAATTGGGGTGCTGCCTAAAGGAACAGAGGTAAATGTTTTAGAAAAGTCCGGCAGCTGGTATAAGATAAGCCTCAAAGATGGTAGAATCGGTTATGTATATAATACATATTTAACAGGAATCGAAAAGCCAGCGGCGGCTGCACCTACCGAAGAGCCAAAGAAAGAAGCCCCTAAATTTGATATCAATAAGCTGGAAAAGGAAATAGTATTGGCGACAACCACGAGCACACAAGACACCGGACTTTTAGACACACTGGTTCCGGCTTTTGAAAAGAAATACGGTGTAAGTGTAAAGGTTATTTCCGTGGGAACCGGGGCAGCTCTGGAACTGGGTAAGAATGGTGATGCGGATGTGGTTTTGGTTCATTCCCGTAAGGTTGAAGATGAGTTTATCGCAGATGGTTACGGTGTAAACAGAAAAGATGTTATGTATAATTTTTTCTTCTTGGTTGGACCTAAAAATGATCCTGCAAAGGTGACTGAAACAAAAGACGCAGCATCAGCAATGTCGGCAATTGCTAAAGGCGGCTATACATTTATTTCTCGCGGAGACAAATCCGGCACACATAACAAGGAACTGTCTGTATGGGATGTGGCTAATATAAAACCCCAAGGACAAAAATGGTACTTTGAAATAGGGCAAGGTATGGCTGATACTTTAATGATGGCAAATGAAAAGGGTGGTTATACATTAGTTGACAGCGGTACTTGGTATGCCTTCCAGGACAAAGTTAATATGAAAATAGTCCTGCAAGGCGATGCAGCTCTGTTTAACCCTTATGGAGTTATGGCTGTTAACCCTGCTAAACATTCCAATATTCACTATAACACTGCTATGGCATTTGTCGAATATATTACATCCGAAGAGGGACAAACTATTATAAAGGAATATAAGAAGGGCGGGTATCAATTGTTTGTACCCGATGCAAGATAAACGCTCACCCTAACCTATTAATAATAAGTTAAGAGACGGATTCTTTCTCAAGGATCCGTTTCTTAGTATTCATAGGACTTCTGTCTTTAAGCGAGTTTACCATAAATTATTTGTATTATTTTGTTAATTGGTTATAATTAAAGAAGAAGAAGCTTGATATATGGCGTTTAGGAGGTAATTCAATGAAGTTATTGAATGTTCACACTGTGGAGGGAACAAGGGAAAAGATTGACGAAGTTATATATAAAGAGTGGGTCTTATTTGAAGAAATTATAGTTTTGGATGCATTAGGCAGAGTAGCCTTTGAGGATATACACTCCCCAATTGAACTGCCCGAGTTTTCCAAGTCCGTGGTAGATGGATACGCTATAAAAGCAAAAGATACCGTTGGGGCCGGTGAAAGCATGCCGGTTTTTTTGGATGTTTTAGGTCATGTAAATATGGGGAAGAAGTCGGAATTGGAAGTGAAAAACGGCACAACTATATATGTACCTACAGGTGCTGTTATACCAGAAGGTGCGGACGGTGTTGTGATGATTGAATATATAGAAAGCCTTGATGAAAATACTATTGCCGTATATACGTCTATAGCACCGGGGCAAGGTATTATTCATAAAGGAGACGATATTGAAAAAGAAGAAATAATTATACCTAAAGGCAAAAAGATACGTGCTCAGGATATTGCCGTACTATGCGCTGTCGGTATAGAAAAAGTCAAGGTTTGTAAAAAAGTAAGAGTATCGATTATTTCAACCGGTGA
>CAZMPR010000148.1:0-2195 GCA_964568265.1 uncultured Clostridiaceae bacterium
AATTCCATATCCATTCCGGCAGCTTCCAATATGCCCCTTCCTATTACAAACTCCATGGGATCATATCCGAAAATGCCTAAATGTCCCGGTCCGCTTCCGGGAGTAACCCCGGGCAATACAGGAATATGCCTGCCTAAAACAGATTCTCTGGCAAGGTTATCTATATTAGGTGTTGCCGCATATGCCAAAGGTGTTAATCTGTCATGCTCCTTGTCGGGAATATCTCCGACTCCGTCCATTACTAAAAGGACAATATTTTTATCGTTTTGTTGTATCAATTTTCCTATTAAAGCATCTTGGCTGTTCATAACGTGTCCCCTTTCGAATACTGTTATTATTATTATATCAATTAAATTGTAGGTTTTGTATATAAGCATATTGCAAAATTACAAAATAGACTTTTTAAGTTATCATTGAATTTTATCATATCATGAGCTAATATTTAATTAAACAGAGGCTTAAAATATATAGAATTAAGGAGATTAGTACAAACCAATCTTATATAAAAAGTAGTTCTTGGTAAATTAATATCAAGATCACTGTATTCAATAAAAAACTAAATAATCTAAGTTAGAAGGGGGTTATCTAATGAGTTTTAAAAAATATCTTACGGAAATAAAATCAACGCGAGATTACGAACAAAACACCATAGGTGCAAATTTATTGGAAGTAGTAAAGGAATATTTAACTGATATAAACAATACACAGAAGAAAGAAAACGGACTTACTTTTAAGTTGTTGGAAAACGGGAACGAAATCTTTGAAAGCTTGGAAGGTGTAGGCGGTTATAGCGGAGTTATGATAAAAAGTCCCCATTACATAAGCCTGTTTCTTGATGGTGTTTCTGTCAAATCCGAATTTTTCGGTGCATATTATATGCAATCTATCATCAAAAAGCTATACGATTTAGGGTTGGGCAGCTGCTGGATTAATGTCCGAAATGTTTCTGATGATATAAAGAAAAACTTAACAAAAGAAGAAGGTCTACATATTAACTATTTGTTGGCCTTTGGAAAACCGGATGAAAAACTGATAAAACAAAAGTCTCCTGCCATTCATGTTCAGTCAGGTGGGGCTTATAAAACAAATCCTTACGGTGCTAAAGTAGTAGAATCCTTGGATACGGAAACATGCCGTTTGGCATTAAATGAAATAGTATACCTGTACGAATGGGGACAAATGGCATCATACGAGGAATTGAAGAACAGAGGTTTAGCTGATTTGTTTCTTTATGTACGGAATGCACCTTCTTACAAGAATAAGCAGCCTGCCAGGTTTATATTAAAAGACGGTGAGGCTTATTTAGCAATACAAAACCCCGGTAATAAAGAAAACATAACCGACGGCGGTATAATGCTATACACAATTCACGGAATGGCACAAGATTTGGGCATTCCTGCAAAATGGCAATATCTTGGCAAAGCCGATGATAGTTTTGCCACACAAGAATACTGTATATTAGCAAAAGTAGAATTGTAAATTATTATTGCAGATTTTATATAACAGAGAGCAGCTTTTCGAATTCTTCCGCAGTCAAGGGTTTGTGTTGTCTTTAAGAAACTGAAGCTGCTCTTTTGTTTCCACACCTTCCGATTCTATTTTCAACACCAGATTTTAATCTAAATTAATTATTGGTTTAAACTAATTGCTGAATTATATGTAGTGATTATATTGAATTTTTAACACACAGTTTTTAATCATTAAAATCCGATATAGTCTTTTTTATATATAACCATCCTTGAGGTATTTGTTGACCCATCATCGGGTAAATAATATTTATCTTCCCTTAATCCACACCCCCAGCAGCAGTATTCTGCCCTCATATTATCTTCTTTAAAAATCATCTTAATACAATCCAGGTTCAGATCTTCAAAGCAATATTTGATAATCGTTTTTAGTGCATCTTTACCATAACCTTTTCCGGTGTAAACCTTTTCCGCAATGACCATATCAATACATGCGCAGTTATCATCTGCTGCTATATCAACAGATAGCTTTCCGATAACAATGTTATCCATAGTATTGATTAAATAGATTTTTAGGTTTTCCTTTGTTGATTCTATGTAGCTTTTTAAGTAAGACTCTCTTAATGAAATGAAATTATGATAGGTATTGCACAATAGAGGGTCAATAGACCAGTTTATTATGGTTTGTATATCCGACTCCTTTAAAAGTGTTAAATAAGATTTTTGTCC
>CAZMPR010000148.1:2295-4387 GCA_964568265.1 uncultured Clostridiaceae bacterium
AGCTATTACTTGACAAACAACCGCCTTTGAATTATTCTTTTTTTAGATTATATAACTTGGAGGCAATATAATAATGGTTGAAGTATCGAAGGTTTTAAAAGAAAACGGTTATAAGATAACACCTCAAAGAATGGCTGTTTATAATGTCCTTAAGAATACTAAAGAACATCCCTGTGTGGACAGAATATATAATAAATTGACACCATTGTTTCCCACGATGAGTTTAGCAACTGTATATAAGTCTTTGGAAGTTTTTAAAACTCTTGGGCTTATCCAAGAATTAAACGTCGGAGAGGAAAGCTTTAGATATGATGCAAATACAAAGCAACATCCCCACGTAATTTGTTTAAGTTGTGGGAGTGTAGACGATGTAGAACCCAAAATAAACTTCAATCTTATTAAAATGGCAGAATCAAAAACAGATTATAAAATTACCAGTCAACAGCTCTATTTCTATGGCTATTGTCCAAAATGCAAAGAAAAAATTAGCTGATAAAACAATAAGTTATGTTGGCAAACATAACTTATTGTTTTATTTTTCAACTTAATAAAGATTCGTCTAATGCATTTCTTACAGCTTTTAATAGTTTATTAAGAACATAGGAAGACCTTTCCATATCTTCAACAGTTATTATTTCCTGAGTTTTAATAATATTGTTGATTGCCACCGTTATTTCATCCTTCAGCTCCTTATTCTCTTGTATATATTCTCTAGGGAAGTCTAAAATTTTTATACTTTTTATTTTATTTTTTGATATCGAAACTTCTACTTTTATTTCCCCTTTTTCGGTATTCTCAACACCTATGTATTTCCCATCCTTATATTCCAAATAGAAATATCCTACAGCAGACTTTTCCTCTTTATTGCTAATAAATCTAAGCATTAGTATAAGGCCTAAAACAATTAATAAAATTATTCCTGCATAGATAATAAGCCTTTTTTTTGTTAACAAAATGATTTTATGCTTAATAATAATCCCTCCTAACTTACTCTATACTTCTTATATAAAGTTATTATAGGAGGGTTAAATATATGCAATCAATTAACAATTTTTATATTATCGAATTTGTCCATTTGCCACATCTGTCTCCCCATACAGCAACTACTTTACCGTCCATAATTATTTTTATCACTTCACATGCATTATCACAGCCATTGCAGTTGAAGCTTGTTGGGATAAATTCCAAATCCGCACATTCAAAACCCCTGAACTTAGTTATCTTACCGGAGCGTTCTATTAATTCTTTAGCTAAAACTGCTGCACCTATTGCGCCCATCACTCCATAGTTTTCAGGTACGATAATTTTATGTTTCAGTTCTTTTTCAAATGCAGCGACAATTCCTTTGTTAGCGGCTACTCCGCCTTGAAAGACATAAGGAGGTTCCAGCTTTTTGCCTCTGCCTAAATTATTTATATAATTTCTAACCAAAGCTTCACATAAACCGTTTATTATTTCAGATTTTGAAAAGCCGAATTGTTGCTTTGCTATCATATCCGATTCCGCAAACACAGTACAGCGGCCGGCAATTCTCACATTTCTTTCTGCCTTAAGGGCCATATCACCGAATTTTTCTATGGGTATTCCTAATCTTTCGGATTGATGTTCTAAAAACGAACCCGTGCCGGCGGCACACACAGTATTCATGGCAAAATCGGTAACCATGCCGTCCTTCAAAACTATAATTTTTGAATCCTGTCCCCCGATTTCAAAAATAGTCCTGGTTCCGGGCGCATAAGTAATGGTTGCGGTAGCATGTGCGGTTATCTCATTTTTTATAACATCCGCTCCAACCATGATACCCGTCAGCTGCCTGCCGCTTCCCGTGGTACCTACACCCAAAACATTAATTTCCCCGTTAAATTCTTTATATAAGCCCCTTAAACCTATTCTTGATGCCTCAATCGGCTGTCCATTCGTTCTTAAATATTGTGTTGACAATATATTATTATCTCTGTCTATTGCAACTAAATTAGTGCTGACAGAACCAACATCAATACCTAAAAATACTTCTATCATATGTATCCTCCGTTATGCAATTCTAATTCTCTTTTTTGTTCTTTTATTCACGGCAAAGATAATGTTTTTATTA
>CAZMPR010000149.1:0-4378 GCA_964568265.1 uncultured Clostridiaceae bacterium
GGCTTGGGTTGCTACCGGGGAATTAGCCGCCGCAGTATCAAATGCAGGAGGGTTAGGTATAATTGGCTCCGGTAATGCACCTGTAGATTATGTAATTAAGGAAATACATAAAGTAAAAGAAAAAACAGACAAACCTTTTGGAGTAAACATTATGCTTTTATCTCCTTATGCAGAAGAAGTCATAAACGCAATCTATGATGAAAATATACCCATAGTTACATTTGGTGCGGGCAACCCGGGAAAATATATAAAAAAGTTAAAGAATAAAGACATAAAAATTATCCCCATAGTACCTTCCGTGGCTTTAGCAAAAAGAATGGAAGCAGTAGGTGCCGATGCGGTTATTGTTGAAGGAACCGAGGCAGGAGGTCATATTGGAGAAACGACAACAATGGCATTGGTACCTCAAGTTGCAGATGCTTTAAATATTCCTGTTATAGCCGCCGGGGGCATTGCCGATGCAAGGGGATTCATTGCGGCGTTGGCTTTGGGTGCCGAAGGTGTGCAAATGGGCACCGTTTTTGTATGCTCTCGGGAATGCACAGTTCATGATAATTATAAAAACGCAATTATAAAAATAAATGATAGGAACACTGCTGTTTCAGGAAGAATTACAGGTCATCCCGTTAGGATGATAAAAAATAGATTATATAGAAAAATGAATGATTTGGAAAAGAGCAATTCTCTCATAGACATAGAAGAATTGGGTACAGGTAGTTTTAAAAAAGCTTGTATTGACGGAGAAGTTGAATACGGGACTGTTATGTCAGGGCAAATTGGAGGTTTAATAAAGGAAATAAAGCCTGTAAAAATTATAATTGAAGATATCATAATCGAGAGTGAAACAATAATGAAAAATCTAATCAATAAAGTCGGAGGTATTAGTTGATGCTGAAAATTGGTTGCATATTTCCGGGGCAAGGTTCTCAATATATAGGAATGGGTAAAGAAATAGCTGAAAAATATAAAGTTGCAATGGATATATTCGACAGAGCTGATGAAAAATTGGGGATAAGACTAAAAGATTTGTGCTTTAACGGCATAGAGGAAGAATTAAAGAAGACAGAAAATACACAACCTTCTATTCTGACTGTTAGCATAGCTCTCTTGGAAGTTCTAAAGTTGAACGGTGTGAAACCTCAAATAACCGCGGGATTAAGTCTTGGTGAATATTCCGCATTAGTGGCATCAAATGCAATCAAATTTGAGGATGCGGTAGAAATAGTTAAAAAAAGAGGGAGGTTTATGCAAGACGCCGTACCCCGCGGAGAAGGTTCCATGGCCGCGGTTATCGGGCTTTTAAAAGATGAAATTTTCGAGTGCCTGAAAATGGCCTCGGGATACGGGATAGTGGAGCCGGTAAACTTCAATTGCCCGAAGCAGGTGGTAATTGCAGGCCAAGTAAAGGCTGTGCAAAAGGCATCACAGCTGCTTAAAGAAAAAGGGGCAAGAAAAGTGATTGAACTTCCGGTTAGTGCGCCTTTTCATTCAAGCATGCTGAAAAGCGCAGGTGAAAGACTATCTAAAGAATTAGAAAAGATTGATTTTAGTGATATGGATATACCTGTTATTTCAAATGTAAATGCGCAAATAATAAAGAACAAATATGAAATAAAAAAATTATTAATTGATCAAGTGAGCTCATCGGTTCTTTGGGAAGATTGCGTAAAAAACATGATAGGTTTAGGCGTAGATACATTCATTGAAGTAGGCCCCGGTAACACACTATCAGCTTTTGTAAAGAAAATCGATAAAGGAATTGATATTTATAATGTTGAGGATATCGGTTCTTTAGATAGAACAATTAACAGTTTAAGGGAGAGATTGGAATGCTGTTGAAAGGTAAGACTGCAATAATAACTGGAGCTTCACGCGGTATAGGAAAGGCTATAACATTAGCTCTGGCGGCACAAGGTGCAAATGTAGTTATAAATTTTTCAAGAAATGAAAAGGCGGCAATGGCAGTCGCGGATGAAGTGGAAAAAATGGATGTAAGGGCTCTTGTATTAAAAGCAGATGTTTCCAGGCTTGATGAAGTAGAAAATTTTGTTGATAAAGTATTAAAAGAATTTGACGGCATAGATATATTAGTAAATAATGCAGGTATTACAAAGGATAATCTTCTTATCAGAATGTCTGAAGAGGATTTTGACTCGGTAATGAAAGTTAATATGAAAGGGGTATTCAATTTTACAAAATCAGTAAGCAAAATAATGATAAAACAAAGACACGGAAAAATAATAAATATTTCATCAGTTGTAGGCATAAAAGGGAATGCGGGACAGTCCAATTATGCTGCAGCTAAATCAGCTATCATCGGTTTTACAAAATCAATTGCTTTGGAATTGGCTTCAAGGGGTATTAATGTAAATGCCATTGCGCCGGGTTATGTAGAAAGTGACATGACTGCCGTTCTTCCGGAAAAAGTAAAAGAACAAATGAAAAATTTGATTCCGTTAAAAAGATCAGGAACCCCTCTGGATATTGCAAACGGCGTGCTTTTTTTAGCAGGCGCATATTCAGACTATATAACAGGGCAAGTAATTAATATTGACGGAGGAATGGTAATGTAATATTATCATAATATAATCTCAGAGGGGAGGTGTGGCTTATGATTTTTGAAAAAGTACAAGAAAAGATTTCCGAACAATTAGGAATAGAACCTGAAGAAGTAACAATGGAGTCTTCCTTCATTGAGGATTTAGGTGCAGATTCGCTTGATATTGTTGAGCTTCTTATGGCTTTAGAAGAAGAATTTGATATAGAAATACCCGATGAAGAAGCTGAAAAGTTAATAACCGTGAGTGATGTGGTAGATTACATAAAAAATAGTTAAACAGGTGTTATCGCATCTAATTAGGCAGTTATAAGCCCGAAATATTTTAAAGTTTCGGTAGTTATAAAAAGGATATAAGTATATTGTTCTATTTGCAAAATTCTTATTGAATAGGGTATATATTAGAGTGTTATTGAGTTTTTACGTCCCGAGAAACGGGACTTTTTTTTTGAACAAAAACAGATTAAGGAGAGTTTTTTATATGAATGAAAAAAAAGTAGTGATAACAGGAATTGGCATTATCACACCCATTGGTATTGGAAAGGAAACCTTTTTTAAAAGCCTTAAAGAGGGCAGATCCGGCGTTGATATGATAACGGCTTTTGATACAACAGATTTGCCTACAAAAATAGCGGCTGAAGTAAAAGATTTTGATCCCTTGGAACATTTCACTAAAAAAGATGCAAAAAAAATGGACAGGTTCACACAATTTGCAGTTGCTTCTTCCAAAATGGCTTATATAGATTCAGGCTTGGATTTCAAATATGAGAGTGAGTATAGAATTGGTGTATGTATTGGAACAGGAATAGGTGGTATAAGCACATTGGAAAGTCAGCATAATATAATGATCGATAAAGGCATGGGGAAGGTAAGTCCGTTTTTTATACCGATGATAATTTCAAATATTGCAGCAGGCTATATCACAATGTCTTTTGGAGCAAGGGGGCCAAGTATTACAGTATCTACCGCCTGCGCATCTTCAACAAATGCTATTGGCGAGGCTTTCAAAACAATCCAGAGGGATGTTGCTGATATTATGATTGCCGGGGGAACCGAAGCTGCTATAACTCCTCTTGCCGTCGCAGGATTTTGCTCTATGAAAGCCCTATCACAAAGGAACGATTCGCCGAAAGAAGCTTCCAGGCCTTTTGATAAAGATAGGGACGGCTTTGTTATGGGTGAAGGGTCCTGTATCTTGATTTTAGAAGAATACCAACATGCAATAAACCGTGGAGCCAAAATTTATGCCGAAGTAATAGGATACGGTTCCACTTCGGACGCTTATCATATTACCGCACCCGCACCTGATGCCCAAGGGGCCTTTATGGCTATGAAACTCGCTTTAACTGATGCAGGAATAAAACCTGAAAACCTTGATTATATAAATGCACACGGGACCTCCACCAAGCTTAACGATGAATATGAAACCATTGCTATAAAACACTTACTTAAAAATCATGCCAAAATGGTGCCGATAAGTTCCACAAAATCTATGATTGGCCATTTGTTGGGGGCTGCCGGTGCCGTTGAAGTTATTTCCTGTTTAATGGCATTTAATGAGGGAATTATTCATCCTACGATTAATTATTCCGTATTTGATGAAAACTGCGACTTGGATTATGTGCCAAATAAAAAAAGGTATGCGGATGTATCCTACGCTATGTCAAATTCATTTGGGTTTGGCGGTCATAATGCCTCTTTAGTATTGAAAAAATATTGTTAGTTGATATACTTATTAATAGAAAACCAACTATAAGGAAAGGGAAAATCTTCCGGATGAATGATAAGAGAAAAAAAGATTTGCATGAACTGGAAAGAATA
>CAZMPR010000150.1:0-4368 GCA_964568265.1 uncultured Clostridiaceae bacterium
CTTATCTGGAGGTTATTTATTTTTCAAACTTCATTTCATTTGTTACAGGAATGCTCTAAGATATTAACTTTTCGTATAAGTCTCTTTTCCCGTACTTAACTAAATTGTTATGTAACTCTATTTTCTTTCTGCCCGGATTTTTTTTCACACTATTGCCCCCTTACTTTTTTCACAGTTTCTTTGAAATGCGGCTTAGTTCTCCCAATTCCATAAACCCTGCTTGCCTTTTACCGATATAAATTTGTCTATCATACTTACATTTGTTAGCTCCCATGCATACCTGCCAGGCGTCCAATCCCCAAAAAGCAATTCATGCGACGTAAGCGGTATGCTTGATTGCATCCCATCACTGCCCAAAAGTATTATTCGATGTGTCTTTTTGTCTATTCGGATTCTGTGACAATCAACCAATTCGGCTGTAGCTATAATTTTACCCTTTGGCAGCTCATTCCAATTGTCGGTTATGGTGCATGGGTCTGCCGTCCCAGGCCACAAAACATTAACGGCAGTATCGGTAAATCCTATCGGGAGTTCGCAATCATATGGGCCAAATCCAAACTTACCAGCATGTATCGCTATCGGACCCCTGTATTTTGTCGCCCAGCTTCGAGTTTCATATTTTTTGTTTCCACAGGCTATCAAGCTTGCCCATGGCTGCCAGATTGTTATAGCTTTCATGTTTTTCACTCCCTTACTTCGCAGTATTTTCACTATGCTTTCAATACCTGTAAACCTTTAAAGTTAAATACATAACAACTTGTACCATTTTCTAACTCTAATACATAACCCTCATTCCCTATAGGAGTAACTTCCACACCTTTTACTTCTCCTATTTCTCCATACCAAGGATGTTCTTTATCTATAATTAAAACTCGTTTTCCTATTAGTTTATCTATATCTCTCGCCCTCCTTACTTCGCAATATTTTCAGAATATGAACTACTTTCTAAAATAAGTCATTGAAATATCACCTTTAAAAGGTTTTCCGTTAGCGGTGATAACAGGCATCTGTCTGTCAGTATATCTGCAAAATTCTTTTACAATCTTCTCCCTGTTTCTCGGTGTGTCCGGCAAATTGTAACCACTCCGATCGTTGCCAAGAAATAAATCGCCATCATTATTTACTCCGCATTCAATACCAGTTTTTATATCTTTTAACCAGACTTCCATTATTCAAAACCACCTTTCACCACTTGTTCCAGTCATCGTCCCAACTTGTTTTATCCTCAAATACATCTAACAGCAAATTGGCTAGTAGCATGGCGCAGAAAAAACCAACTAACCATCCGATCATAAAGTATAGATAATACATCACTCTAACAACCCCATTTCCGCATCTTCAAATAGCGTAAAGTGTAGCCGCTCCCGGATGTCATAAATCAAAAGCCCCTGAGCAATAACTTGCTCTTCAGCTGCTTTCAGCTGCTTTCGGATCTCCATAATTCTCAATTCCTTGGCTTCTTGTCTCATTTCTGCTGCCTGTACACTATTTTTCCAAGCCTCTTCCTGGCGTTGCTGTTTGAGATCCATGTTCCCAATTAATCCGTATGCTGCTAAGATAAAGATAAAAAATACTAATAAAAGCCATCTTTCTACCTTCATTTTGCTACCCCCTTAAATCCGCACTTGCCTCCGGCATAAAACATACAGCGCATACAACAGTCCGGGCAAACATTCTTCTCTATCACCGGGCAAATCTTCAATAGCCAAATATCCTTTTTCTTTCTACACTGGGAGCATTTCTTATAAATCTGTTTCATGACCTCACACCTTTCTGTGTAACTATCAATACCATTCTCCAATTGTTAAAACCTTTTACACCTTCCATTTAAGACACTCCTTTCATGTATCTTATAAACCTTTCAGTGTTTATATAATACGTCCATCTGTCCCCCTCGACCGCTATGCCAAAGTCAAATCGTTCTTGTTGCAGTGCTAACTGTAAGAATCTTGGTGTAACCTCCATAATCTTAGCTGCCTCTAGGATAGTCAGTTTTGTCGGCTTTTCTTTCTCAATCTCTGCTAAGGTCATATCATCACCTCCTAATTGTACTCCACATAGTGTGTCATTCTAAGTCAAAAAAAATATCTTCTCAATAGGAGTATTATAATATTTAGATATCTTGATTTTTAATTCATCGCGTGGTACTCTTTCGCCTAATTCGTATGAAACCAAGGAAGCGTAACTGATGTTTAAGTCAGCAGCTACACGTTCTCTACTTTTTATCCCCCTTAGCTCGACTAATTTTTTTGCCATCTTTTCTTTATTCAACATTATTCACCTCCTCGTGATACAATTATAACAATATCCACATTATGTGTCAACACATATTGTGGAAAAACTTTAGTGACTTTTCTTCTATGCTGTAGTATAATATATTTATAAAAAAAAAGGTGGTTGAGGTTAATGAGTAAACTTGGGAACACAATTAAATCTTTAAGAGTTAGAGATAATTTGACACAAGATGAATTGGCAAAATACTTAGCAGTATCACGTAGTACTATTGGAATGTACGAGCAAGGTAAAAGAGAACCAAATATGGAGATAATGGAAAAGATTGCTGATTTTTTTAATGTAGATATGAATTATTTGTTAGGCATAAATAAAAATCTTAATAAGACAGAATATTATCTTGATTTGAAAACACAACAAATGGCACAAGAAATTTTAGAGAACGAAGAATTAAAGGCTTTATTTGATGCTACACGAAACGCATCACCAAGGGATTTAGAAATCACGAGAAGTCTACTGTTAAATTTAAAAAGGAATAAACCAGAAAACGATTGATTAATATAATCTTGCTTAATCTGCCGTACAAAGTAAGAGGCTTAACCACTAAGAATAGTGATGAGACCTATACCATTTTTTTAAACAGTAGATTGACTTTTGAACAACAAATGAAAACTTATTTACATGAACTATTACATATTAAAAATTGTGATTTCGACAGAACCGATGTAAATGTTATTGAGAACTATACACATGAATCGAGGTGAGATATAATGAGCAAGCCTAAAAACAAAAGGCTAAAACGTGCAAATGGAACAGGCTCGGTATATAAGCTATCTGGAAGACGCCGTAGACCTTGGGTAGCTGAGGTAACAACCGGGTGGGAAATAAACGAAGAAACCCAAACTAAAAAACGATTATATGATGTTCTTGGATATTTTGAAAAAGAAATAGATGCTAAAAACGCATTAGATAAATATAGATTAATACAAGAAGAGCCACAATTAGCAAAATCCACTTTAACTTTGGAGCAAGTCTATAACATCTGGTCTAAAATTAAATTCGCAGAAACTATTTCAAAAGAAACCAAAGACGGTTATAAAGCCTCATGGAAAAAACTATCGCCGTTACATAAACGCATATTTAGTGAAATTCGCTCCGATGAATTTCAGGAAAGAATCTATTACTATAAAGATGAAAAAAAGATGAGTGAATCTACGTTGACAAAGCTGAAATCCTTAATTTATGCGTTATGTGAATATGCTTACCACAATGGAATATTACGAACCAACTATACTGTTCTGATTAAAATAGGTAATATTGAAACTACTACTAAGAAAGCCTTTACAGAAGCAGAAGTTAATATCCTAAAAGAAAATATAAACAAAATACCTTGGATAGATACTGTAGTAGTACTTTGCTATACCAGTATGAGACCAGGTGAAATGTTAAGATTGACTAAGTTTAGTATAGATTTAAAAGAGCGGCTTATAAGAGGCGGTATCAAAACAGATGCCGGTAAAGATAGAGTTATACCAATTCATCCATTCATCTATCCTATAATTCTTAAGTGGTATAATAAAAATGGAGACACTATTTTTTGTGATGAAAATGGTAAAGCTTTGAGTGTACGTGCATACAGGGAAAACCGGTACCGACCTGCTTTAAAGGAAATAGGGATTAGAGTATTGAATCCCCGGGCGTGCCGTCGTACTTTTGCAACAATGGCGAATCGGCTAGAGGTTTCTAAGGCAAACATTCAAAAAATAATGGGACATGTCGTTGGATCGGATATTACAGATAAGGTGTATACTTTACCTGAAATAGAAGATTTAAGAAAAACAATAGAAATGTTTCCATAGCCAAATGTTACTCTGTGCTTCAATGCCAAGGGGTTACATAGGACACGTAACGTGGTTATATTTTGATTTGCCCGTGTCAATTTGTCAGTAACGTGTTAGTAACGTGTTTGTAACCGCCAAAACTTAGTTCAATTTGTTTCAACTTTTAAATAAAAACAGTTATATTTATTAAAAATAAAAAGACCTTACGATCGCTATGGCTGTAAGGTCATCTTATTATCTAAGTGGTCTGGGTGAAGGGACTTGAACCCCCGGCCTCTTGAACCCCATTCAAGCG
>CAZMPR010000151.1:0-4366 GCA_964568265.1 uncultured Clostridiaceae bacterium
TCCTACAAGGCCGCCCATATTTACTATGGCATCTTTTTTAGCACTCATGGTGAAGCCTTCCGCATAAGAGAACATTTCCTTCACTATGTCTCTAATTGGGGTGTTTTCATAGCCTTTTTCACGAATTTTTATGAAATATGCATTTTCAGCGAACCTTGCCGCATCTATAAATACTCTGATGCCGTATTTATCGCATATTTCTTTGACAGCCTTTATATTGCCCATAGAAACAGGCTGGCCGCCAGCGCTGTTGCATGTCACAGTTATAATAAGGAAAGCGATATTTTCTACGCCTCTGTTTTTAATATAGTTCTCTAATTTCTCCAAGTCAAAATCGCCTTTAAAAGGATAAGGGGTAACGGTATCAAACGCCCTGTCATGAATTAAGTTTATTGCATGGGCTCCCGCCAGTTCAATATGTGCCATAGTAGTGTCAAAATGCATATTTCCCAATACATCCTGGCCTTTTTTTATCATCTGTGGGAAAAATACTTTCTCGGCTCCACGGCCTTGATGGGAAGGTATAACATACTTATACCCGAATAACTCTTGTGCAACTGCTTCCAAATGATAAAAGTTTCTGCTGCCGGCATAGGATTCATCTCCTAACATAAGCCCGGCCCATTGCCTATCGCTCATTGCTCCTGATCCACTGTCACTTAGAATGTCTATAAAAATCTCTTCGGCTTTTAATGAAAAGGGATTGTAACCTGCTCTCTCAAGAGCTTTTATTCGTTCCTCTTTTGGAATAAGATTAATGGGTTCTACCATTTTGATTTTAAACGGTTCCGGTTTTTTCATTTCTCTTCCTCCTATTATTTAAAATTCGCGGGCATTAAAAACCTTTATGTTCAGTTCTTGCTATTATTTCATTTTGTAGATTTTCTCCCAAATCGTTGAAATAATCGCTGTAGCCTGCTACTCTTACGATTAAATCTCTATACTCTTCCGGATTTACCTGTGCTTGTCTCAGGGTATCCGCATCAACAACATTAAACTGAATATGATGTCCGCCTAATTTAAAATACGTCCTTACAAGCTGAGCCCATTTATCAAGACCTTCCTCCGTTTTAACTAAATCCGGCGTAAATTTTTGATTAAGCAATGTGCCTCCCGTTTTTACATGATCCATTTTGCTTGCCGATTTTATTACTCCCGTTGGGCCCAATCTATCACTTGCCTGAACCGGTGAAATACCTTCCGATTGAGGTTTACCGGCTTTTCTGCCGTCGGGGGTTGCATTGGTCACTTCACCGAAATACACATGACATGTTGTGGGAAGCATATCAATTCTATAGGTGCCGCCACAAACGGTAGGTCTGCCGCTTACTTCATTATAATAGGCTTCAAATGCCTCTTTCATAATGTCGTCTGCATAATCATCATCATTGCCGTATTTCGGAGTCCTGTTTAAGAACAATTGGCGAATGTCCTCTTTGCCTTCAAAATCACATACCAATACATCAAGCAGCTCCGCCATAGTCAATGTTTTGTCATCAAATACATGCTTTTTAATTGATGATAAACTATCCGTCAATGTACCAATACCCACGCCCTGAATATATCTGGTGTTATATCTTGCCCCGCCTCTGTTATAATTTTTGCCTTTCTTTATACAGTCATCTATTATTATTGAGAGGAATGGGCATGGCATGGTATCGGCATACAACTGTTCAATTATGTTATTGCCTTTTATTTTTATTTCTATAAAATGATTGAGTTGTTTCTTATATGCTTCGAATAACTCCTCATAGGATTTAAAATCTCTTGCATCTCCGGTTTCTATGCCTATTTTTTTATTTGTTCTTGGGTCTATGCCGTTGTTTAAGGTAATTTCGAAAACCTTGACAAGATTGAAATAACCGGTAAGTATATAAGCTTCCTTACCGAAAGCTCCTGTTTCAACGCATCCACTGGTGCCTCCGCATCTTGCGTCTTCTACCGATTTGCCTGCATGTAGCATTTCTTCTATTACTGTTTCCGCATTAAATATGGAAGGCTGCCCAAATCCGGTTTCCAAAATTTTTAAAGCCCTTTTAAGGAATCTATCCGGATTTTTCTTGCTGAGCTGAATATTTGAACTGGGTTGTACAAGTCTCATTTCTTCGATTACATCAAGGACCATATAACTGACATCGTTAACCCCATCCGTGCCGTCAATTTTCAGTCCTCCGCTATTTATATTGGCAAAGTCAGTATAAGTGGCGCTTTCCTTCAGTGTTATGCCCACCTTAGGCGGTGCCAGTTGGTTATTAAACTTAATCCAAAATAGCTGCAACAGTTCTCTGGCATCATCATCCGTCAATGTTCCGTCCTCCATGCCTTTTTTATAAAAAGGATAAAGATGCTGATCGAGCCTACCAGGGTTAAAAGCATCCCATGTGTTAAGTTCGGTAACTACGCTTAAATGAACAAACCAGTACATCTGCAGGGCTTCCCAGAAATCTCTCGGTGCGTGCGCCGGAACATAGGTGCAAACCTCCGCTATTTTCAAAAGCTCAGTCCTTCTATTCTCATCCTTTTCCGCAGCTGTCATCTCAATGGCTTTTTCGGCATGTCTTTTACCGAACGTGATTACAGCGTCACAGCATATTGACATTGCTTTTAATTCTTCTCTTTTTATAAATGCTTCTGTATCATTTAAAAAATCCAGATTTTCTAATTCCTTTTCTATATCTTTTTTGAACTCTAAAAATCCTTTTTTATATATTTTTCCATCCGCTACTGTATGCCCCGGCGATCTTTGTTCCATAAACTCTGTATATATACCGCTATCATAGCAATCTTTCCAATCGTCATCCATATTATTTAACAAAAGATTCCTGATAGCTTTACCGTCCCAATAGGGAATGATCTCTTCCGCTTGTATCCTTTTTGTCTCTTCGCTGACTTTGAAAAATACTTTATCCCTCTTGTCCATGATCTCAAAATCTTCTATTGTATGGCAACAAAGCTCGGGAAAGGTAGGTGTAGCTTTTGGCAACGGTCCTCTTTCTCCTACTATCAATTCGTTATCATTTATGCATATGGTCTTTTTTTCGCAGAGATCTTTAAAAACCATGGCTCTAAGCACAGGTACAGATACCTTGCCTGCATATTTCTTATAAGCTTCCGTAACAATTTGAGCCCTTTCAATTGAGATTGTAGGCACCGCTTCCAAACTTTTTTGTCGTAATACTTTTACTCTTTCTCTCATATTACTAACCTCCTATCTTTACTTTAAACCCTAAGGATTCAAACTTATTTTTTATTTCTACCATTTTTCCCCCAGATGGGACTTCTATTTCTTTTAAACTGTAACCTTTTCCTAATCTTTTATATTTTTCCATTGCAATATTATGATACGGCAAAAAATTGATTTGTTCAATACCTCTTAATTCAGATAGGAATTCTGCGAATTTATCAATGTTTTCTTCATCGTCATTTATGCCCGGGATTACCGGTATTCTGATAAAGATTCTTTTTTTCAGTTTTATAAGCTCTTTTAAATTATCTAAGATAATTTTATTTGAAACTCCTGTATATTTTATATGCTCGCTATCATCCAATAGTTTTAAATCATATAGAAATAAATCTATAAAATTACACATTTCCAAAAGGATTTCCTTTTTTACATAGCCGCAAGTATCAACAGCTGTATGGACGCCTTTTTTGCTGCATTCTTTTAAAAGATCTTTCAAAAAGTCATGCTGCATAAAGGGCTCGCCGCCGGAAAAAGTTACCCCGCCGCCGGATTCATCATAGAAGGCATAATCTTTTTCTATCTCTTTCATAACTTCAGCAACGCTCATCCGGCTGCCAACCATCTCCATGGCACCTGAATAGCACACTTTGATACAATCCCCACATTGGGTGCACTTATTTATATCAAATACAATGTTGTTGTTTTCTATATACAAAGCCTTGGCCGGGCATACTTGTACACAATTGCCGCAACCGATGCATTTATTCGGGTATCTTATTACCTGCTGAGCATGTTTGTGGCTTTCCGGATTATGGCACCAACTGCATTTTAGAGGACATCCTTTTAAGAACACTGTTGTCCTGATGCCGGGCCCATCGTGTATTGAGTATTTCATTATATTAAATACAGTACCTTCCAATATGCATCACCTCTTACATCCAATGTTACCATTTACTAAAAGCAATGTGAAAAGTCTTATTACCCAATGGGAAGATTCTTCGTCGCAAGCTCCTCAAAATGACAAATTCGTCAACAACCGGCATACACTTTCCAACTAACCAACTGTCCAACTTTTCAACTATCCGCTATCTATACTATGGTCATTCCTTTTGGTGCTTTATTTAAAACGTTTATGCCGTTACCGTCAACTACTACAATATCCTCTACTCTCATACCGAATTT
>CAZMPR010000152.1:0-4359 GCA_964568265.1 uncultured Clostridiaceae bacterium
GCGTCAACGATGCGATTACCGAGGGGGCAAGCATCGGATAAAAAAATAAATTTGGTTCCAATGGACGAACAGCAAATTTCTTGAAATTCCTCAATCTGATTTATAACCTTTAGGGCTTTTATTCTATCATAACCAATTAGAGGATAAAGGCCTTCTCTATATTTTGTCAATCCGACAGGTACGGCAGCAAGACATGAAAGTTGGGGGTAATATTTATATAAGTCCTCCACGGTGCGTCCCAGTTGAGAACCGTCATTTATTCCCGGGCATAGAACTATCTGGCCTTTCATTTCAATTCCGCCATTCTTTAGCTTGTCTAAATACTTCATAACATTTACTGCATTTTTGTTATTAAGCATTTTCTTTCTTAATTCCAAATCTGTTGTATGAATTGAAATATTTATTGGACTTATCCTATATCGTATTATTTTATCTATATCCTCATCCTTTAGATTTGTCAAAGTTACAAAATTCCCTTGCAAAAATGACAGTCTTGTATCATCATCTTTGAAGTATAAAGTATTTCTCATGCCTTTCGGCAATTGGTCAATAAAACAAAAAATACATTTGTTGCAGCATGTTTTTTGTTTATCTATAATACCGTCAAAATTAAATCCCAGGTCTTCATCATAATCCTTTTCTATATCTAACTCCCAGATCTCACCGTCTGCTTTTTCAACTTCAATAACTAAAGCTTCATCGCAGGTTAAAAACTTATACTCCAATATATCTTCTATATATCTACCATTTATGCTAATTAATTTATCCCCTTTTTCTATACCCATCTCGTCAGCTATACTATTCGGTTTTATATCCTTGATGGCAATCTTTTGTAAAACCATATGGTCCTCCATAAATCCGATAATGATTTTTTATATACCGGATAAGTTTTAAATACTGTTTATCTTTCTTTCATCAATTTGTTGAGCTCATCCATAAAAGTATTAATATCTTTAAATTGTTTATATACGGAAGCAAACCTGACATATGCAACATCATCTAACCTTTTTAACTTATTCATAACCATTTCTCCGATTTTTTTACTTTCAATTTCTTTCTCCATAGTATTATAAAGCTCCATTTCCACGCTATCGGCAATTTCTTCTATCTCATTCACAGAAATAGGTCTTTTCTGGCATGATCTGATTAACCCGTTTATGATTTTTTCTCTTTGGAATGCTTCTCTTCTTCCGTCTCTTTTGACAATTATCAACGGGATTTCTTCAACTTTTTCATAGGTAGTAAACCTTCTGGAACACTTCTCGCATTCTCTTCTTCTTCTTATTACGGAATATTCATCCGCCGGCCTGGAATCAACCACTTTGCTTTCATTCCAACCGCAATATGGGCATTTCATAGCTATCCTCCTCTGCTTCCAATTAAAGTATAACTTTTATTTACCTATTAGTATACATCTAACACTATTGTAAAAGAAAAATAGCTTTAAGTGAAGAGATTTCAATCATTAATATCAATAAGTATTAAATCTGTACCTATTTTTTTGATCTGTCCCCATGGCACCACTATATCATTATCTTTAGGCAACAAACCAAAAAATTTAACCTGAGACGGCAATATTAAAGCTTCTATATGTCCTGTTTCAATATTAATCTCTACATCAATAGCAAACCCAAGCCTCTTGCCTTGCTCCAAACTGACAATCTCCTTTTGTCGTAGTTCCGATACTTTGAACATGTGATCCCCCTCATTCCTATGGTTTTAATTAAATATACAAGTTCGGTTTTAAAAATAGAACTAATTTGTAATTAAGTATCCATAATTCAGTTATTCACATAAAAAAAGCGGCAGAGCCGCATATCTTTTAAATATATTTTCTCATATGAGTGAGGGCAGTTTTCTCCAGGCGGGATACTTGAGCCTGAGAAATGCCTATTTCCTCCGCAACCTCCATTTGGGTTCGCCCTTGAAAAAATCTTAAGCTCAGTATAAGCTTTTCCCTGGCATTGAGTTTCCTCATTGCCTCTTTTAATGCAATATTTTCTATCCAGGTTTCATCCTGGTTTTTCTCATCCGCTACTTGATCCATAACAAAGATTGCATCGCCATTATCGTGATATATGGGTTCGAATAATGATAAAGGATCTTGAATGGCATCCAAAGCAAAAACTACTTCTTCAACCGGTATGCTAAGTTCTTCCGCTATCTCGGATATAGTCGGTTCTTTTGAATTCTTATTAATTAAACCGTCTCTGACTTGTAGTGCTTTATATGCAATATCTCTTAAAGACCTGCTAACCCGTATCGAGTTATTATCTCTTAAATATCTTCTGATTTCACCGATTATCATGGGAACCGCATAAGTGGAAAATCTTACATTTTGATTTACATCAAAATTGTCAATAGCCTTTATTAAACCTATGCAGCCTACCTGAAACAAATCATCAACGTATTCGCCCCTGTTATTGAACCTTTGTATTACGCTCAATACCAGGCGGAGGTTTCCTTTTATGAATTCTTCTCTTGCATCTATATCCCCGTCCTTAATTTTTTTCATCAGCTCTACCATTTTATCATTTTTTAATACAGGGAGTTTTGAAGTGTTAACACCGCATATCTCTACTTTATTTATCTTCATTTCAGCCCACCCTTTTATTATTGTTGACATTTAAATTATTGCCATCAGGGCTATTTTTATTCAGAAATAATGCAATGAAACTAAAGAAAAGACCGGGTAAGCACCCGGTCTAAACCATTTTATTTATTTCCTTTTTCAATCTTGTAATTATTCTTTTTTCCAATCTTGATATGTAGGATTGTGATATTCCCAATAAATCCGCTACTTCTTTTTGAGTTTTTTCAACTCCGTCATTAAGTCCGAATCGCAATTCCATAATTTTTTTTTCTCTTTCGTTAAGCATTTTCAAGGCTATTTCCAATAATTCTTTATCTGTTTCATCTTCTAAATACCGATATATCAAATCATTTTCCGTTCCTAAAATATCCGATAACAGCAACTCGTTACCGTCCCAATCTATATTTAACGGTTCATCAAAGGATATTTCCGATTTTTGTTTAGTATTTCTTCGTAAGTACATGAGAATCTCATTTTCTATGCATCTTGATGCGTATGTAGCCAGTTTTATTTTCTTTTCCGGATCAAAGGTATTCACGGCTTTTATTAATCCAATAGTACCAATTGAAACCAAATCTTCAACACCAACTCCCGTATTTTCGAATTTTCTTGCTATATAAACCACAAGCCTGAGATTTCTTTCTATGAGTATCGTTCTTACTATATTTTCTTCTTTTTTTAATCTTGAAATAAGAAACAGTTCTTCGTCAGTTTCCAACGGAGGAGGCAAAGCCTCACTTCCTCCGATATAGAAAATCCAATTTTCATCTTTTTGTCTGAATCTTTGGAATAGCTTAGTAAAATAAATTTGTAATAATAGCGCCGATTTTTTTAATAGTTTATGCATTGCTGTTACCTCCATTAAAAACACCTAAAATATCAGGGTGAATCAGGGCATTGTATTCACCGTTCCGGGAAAGTTTTCTGTTATAAATACCAATAATTAGTTCCTTGATGTTCTGCTTTTTATTATCATATTCAATATTAAAAGAGTCTGGTCTAAAACCTATCATTAAGGCATTTTCACTGCCCAATGAGTTAAAAGGAATAACACGGAATCTCGTAAGCCATTCCGATTTTGACATAACAGCAGCTATTAGATTCATATTGTTTTCATTATTCTCTTCAAAAATATTTTGAAGCTCATCTGGTATTATTTCTTTAATTGAAGAATACTCAACCACTACAACAGGTAATTTACTTATGGGATCATTTAAAGAATTTCCCGTATCAATTAAGGCCGGTATAAATACTTTTTTGTTATTAAAGGATATATTTATCATAGAAATGATTCTTTCCCGTTTCACACGAAAAATGATATAATCCCAAGTATATCTTACTGTAAAGTATGCAACTAAAATTGATAATAAAAGCAATTTGCCGGGAAAGCCCCTTAGAAAAAAAATGTCTTTATAAGAGTACTCTATACCATTAATCAAATAGTATAATCCAAAAGTTGCTCCGCCAAATATAAAAGATACTGCATAGAAAACTCCTATCAACCTTATCAGTTCATTTAATTTATATGGTGTAAAAGCTATTATTATTATGAAAAAAGAAAATAATATCTTTAGAAACCAAGTATATAGGTATTCGTAACCGGGTAAAAAATAAAAAATTGAATAAACAGCACCAAAGACGGATGCCAAAAAAAGCTTCAGTTTCTTATGTCCGTTCTTTGTAAATTTTGCGGTGCACAGAAGTATTATGTAATTCATGGCAATATTCTCTATTAACAATACATCACCATAAATATACTTAATCAT
>CAZMPR010000153.1:0-4298 GCA_964568265.1 uncultured Clostridiaceae bacterium
TAAAATGCTTAACCAAGCTTACAAACTTGGGTTTGGCTAATTCCGCCACCCTTACGACTTCTTCATGAGATAAAGGCACAAGTGTATCTGGAATTGCCATATCTGTAATGCATGATAGCCCCAGCACTTTAATGCCTGAGTGTCTTGCAACCGTAGCTTCCGGCACTGTAGACATTCCTACCGCATTTGCACCGATTTTTATCAGCATACTAAGCTCTGCCTTAGTGTTATAATTAGGGCCGCTGATTGCACAATAGACGCCTTTTTGTACTTTTATGCCGATTTTATCAGCTATTTCAGAACATAAATTTGTTAAGTCTTTGCTGTACACTTCCGACATATCGGGAAATCTGGGGCCGAATTCATCTAAATTGGCTCCTATCAATGGACTGTCACCCATAAAATTTATATGGTCATCTATCAGCATTATATCACCAGCATTAAATTCCTTGTTCAAACCGCCGCATGCGTTGCTTACTACTAAAATTTTTATACCCAGTTTACTCATAACCCTTATAGGCAAGGTTATCTCCTTCATACTATAACCCTCATAGAAGTGAAAACGTCCCTGCATGGCGATTACTTTTTTGCCTTCCAAATTTCCGAATATCATTCTTCCCTCATGGCCGGTAACCGTCGATACGGGAAACATGGGAATATCTTTGTAGTCTAAATATATAGGTTCCTCTATGTATTCTGCCAAAGACCCGAGACCCGTACCAAGTACAATACCTATCCCCGGTGCACCGGGAATTCTGTTTTTTATATAATTATATGCCTTTTCAATGCTATTTAAGTATTCCATATGAACCTCCTTCATCTCAAACGCCATTTGTCCTTGTAAAATTATATCTCTATTCTTAAACTATCTTCCGGTTCAACTTCCTATATTTTTAATTACTAATCTTATGAGCTTTGTAAAGTTTTCTTTTACCGCCTCAGCTGTCTCAATAACTTGCGCATGGCTTAGGGGTATATCAAGCACTCCTGCGGCCATATTCGTAATACATGAAACCCCTAATACCTCCATACCGGCATGATTTGCTGCAATCACTTCCGGCACCGTCGACATACCTACCGCATCCGCGCCCATTATTCTTGCCATTTTTATTTCCGCGGGAGTTTCATAGGCAGGGCCCATCATAGAAATATAGACTCCTTCTTTTATATTAATATCATTCTGCACACATATCGATTTAGCAATATCAATAAGTCTATCGGAATAAGCATTTGACATATCGGGGAATCTTGGTCCGAAATTTTCAATATTCTCACCTATCAAAGAATTATCACCCATAAAATTGATATGATCTTTAATGAGCATTAAATCGCCGGCATCAAAGCTCGTATTAATCCCTCCAGCTGCATTTGTGATAATCAATTTTTCTACACCTAAGGATTTCATAACCAGGACGGGAAAAACAACTTGCTGCATACCATAGCCTTCATAGAAGTGAAACCTGCCCTGCATAACCACAACATCCGAACCTTCCAACTGACCGAAAACAAATCTGCCTTTATGCCCTTTCACTGTGGAAATAGAGAAATTAGGGATGTTCTCATATTCAATAACTGTTTTGCTCTCCACTTCATCACCCAAAATTCCCAAACCGGAGCCCAGTATTAAGCCGATTTTAGGCTTATCATAAACGTTCTTTTCAATATAATTCTTTGCCTCTAAGATCTTTTTATATAAATTATTATTCAATATCTCACCTCAAAAATCACTAATATTTCAAAAGAAATGCTTTTTATAATCTCTTAGATTTTTATGCCCTTGGATGTGTTTTCATATACGCCTCTCTGATTTTTATACTGTTTATTTTATTATATATTTGAGTGGATGAAATATCAGAATGGCCTAAAAGTTCCTGTAAAAACTGCAAATCCGCACCGTTCTCAATAAGATGCAAAGCAAAAGAATGCCGTAACATATGGGGGGTGATTGGTTTATTTATTTTAGCCATTGAAGTATAATACTTCACAATTTTCCAAAATCCCTGTCTTGTCATTCTTTCTCCATGAAAATTAAGGAATAGTGCTTCTTCTTCCGGTTCGGGATTGTATTTACATCTGCAGTTTTTAGCATAATCAATAATATATTTCAAAGACCAATTGCCGATAGGTATTGTTCTGCATTTGCAGGCATTATTCTTACAATTCAATAAGCCATTATATATATCCAAATCATCAATATCAAGAGAAATCAACTCCGTCACCCTGATACCGGTTGCGTACAATAGTTCAAGCATGGCCTTATCTCTTAAGCCTTTTGTTTCGCGACAATCCGGCTGCTCCAATAGCTTCTCCACCTCTATTTTTGTTAAAACCGAAGGCAATTTTTTTTCTACCTTTGGGGGTTCGCAGCCGTAAGTAGGATCTGATTTTATGCATTTATTGTTTAATAAAAAGTTATAAAAGCACCTTATAGAAGCAATATTTCTTGATATTGTAGATGTTGCTTTGCCGCTTTTTTGAAGATATAATATGTATTTTACTATTCCGGATTTGTTGACAGTTAACACAGTTTGTCCTATATCGGATAAGTATTTTTTAAAGGCTTTTATATCTCTCCTGTAGGATTCCAGTGTATTTAACGTCAATTCTCTCTCGTTTTTTAAGTAATATGTAAAATCTTCTATAAAGTCCATACGTCTAACCCCTTTATCGATAATATTTTACATATTCAACATAAATGCTAAAATTCCTCCATTGCATGAAACTTTTAACGGTTATCCACACATTGCTTTACGCTTTACGCTTTCTACTTTCAGCCCGCAATCACAAATACGGTGAAACACCTTTGATAAATACCGGGGTTATGTATGCTTCGATAAAACTTGCTATAAGTAAAACGGAAATAATAATTGAAGCGTAGGTCAGATATTTTAAAATATACTTATTTCTATTATCGCTGAATCGTTCTTTACGCAACCTTAACATCATCAAACTTAAATTGATAGAAGTGAAACCGGCGAATACCAAGGCGGGAATATAGACTAAATTTTGCGGCAGCATAGCAACCAAAGTATATATAAGACCTTTTCTTCCGAAGCTTTCCGATAAAAAGGCAATAGAGAAACCGAGACAAAAGCCCCTGAACGTTATGTACAGGGGAGCAAGCACAATACCTAAATACCTTATGCTCACAACAGTAAGAATAATGATGGGTAAAATATTATTTAATACGGATTTTCTAAAAATAAACCCGTTATCAAATGCAAATGTAGGCATGAACAGAAAATAATCACCGATACCGGCTTTTAAACTATCCTTGGTCTCCAAAGGCATAACGCCAATCCAAAACGCACCTATAACCACTCCGATCAGCATAAGCAGTGTTAAAACCATATACAAAAATGTATTATTTCTTATTTGACTGAAAAGCAAAATTTTAAAACGTTTTAACAAGGATGCCACCTCCGGGATTTTGTCCATTTTCAATTAAATATATGCCTGCTTTTCAGTAAATATTCTTTTACAACAATAATCCCAGGGACAAAGCTACCGCAGTTTTTGCATCCTTTATCAGCCCTTTACTTAACATTTTAACGGATTCTTCCGCACTGAGCTTTACCACATTAATAAACTCATCTTCATCCGCAGTCAGCTTGCTCGGTGTTAAATCCTCTGCTTTATAAATATAAATAATCTCATTTGAAAAACCCGGTGATGAATAAAAACTTCCAAGCAAAGTTAAATTTTTCGCTGCAAAACCTATTTCCTCCTGTAACTCTCGCAGAGCACATTCATAAGGTATTTCATTTTTTTCCAGCTTGCCTGCAGGAACCTCTAAAAGCTCCATATCCAATGCCTTTCTATACTGTTTAACAAAGTAAATTTCATTATCGTAATTGATAGGTAAGATGGCTACAGCCCCAGGGTGTCTTACAATTTCCCGTTTTGTTGTATTATTATTCGGTAACAGCACGGTTTCTACATCCAACTTCAATATTTTGCCGTCATAAATATTGTCGGACTTCAAAGTCTTCTCAAAGTAATCCAAATCCATCAACTCCGTAAATATATTTACCCAATCTGCGTATAATAGTATTCTATCATTATGTTATTAAAAACACACCTATGCTATAATAGATTTACCGAAAGATTCTTTAGGTGGTAAAAAACATGCATAAACTCGAACAGTTACTTTCACTTTTCTTTTTAGTCAACACAATAATTACAGTATTAGTAATTATATTGGAGAGAAAAAGACCGGAAAAAACAATAGCCTGGCTTTTAATTATAGTGCTGTTGCCGCCTTTCGGTATGTTTCTTTATTTGTTCTTAGGAAGGAA
>CAZMPR010000154.1:0-4283 GCA_964568265.1 uncultured Clostridiaceae bacterium
CTTTAATTACTAAAGGCGGGTGGTTTTTTGAAAAAGAAAGATATTGTATTAGGTATTATTGTAGTAATACTGTGGGGTCTTAATTATTTGGCTATAAAATTCGGTGTGGATAATATTCAGCCATTGGTTTTGCTTACTATTCGCTTTGTAGTTGTGTCAATACCTGCCATTTTTATATTACCAAAACCGCCTATTGAATGGAAATGGCTTATCTCCATTGGTTTAACATTATATTTTGGTCAGTTTGTTTTCCTTTTTACCGGTATAAAGTTTGGCATGCCAACCGGGCTTTCATCCCTTGTACACCAAGCGCAGATTTTCTTTACTATGGGTATTGCTGCTTTTGTCTTAAAAGAAAAATGGAAGCTAAGCCAAATAATCGGTCTCATAATTGCATCAATCGGAATTGTAGTTGTAGGCGCGCAACAAGGTGGGACTATGACGGCAACGGGATTTTGGTTGACTTTGGCGGCAGCAGCATGTTGGGGGACGGGTAATGTTATAATGCGCTATGCTACAAAGGATGCCCCGCCTTTTCCTATGTTGTCCTTGGTGGTTTGGGCCAGTGCGGTGGCAATTATTCCTCTCGGTATATTATCTTTTTTTGTAGAAGGAATTGATGCATGGAAGGCTGCTTTGGGCTCTATAAATTTAGTTTCAATAGGTGCAATTATATATTTAGCTTATTTCGCATCTCTGATTGGATATGGTTTATGGGGGAGGCTGCTTTCCCACTATCCGGCGGCTACTGTATCTCCATTTTCGTTGCTCTTACCGGTAATTGCCATGAGCAGTTCCGCTTTGTTTTTAAAGGAGACTTTTACACTATGACAGATCATTGGAGCTGTTTTAGTTATGTCAGGCTTGGCTGTAAATATCTTTTTTCCTATATTGACAAATAAAAGCCAAATAAATGAAGCCTCTGAGGAATCAATTCATTAATAGAATTATAGAAGAACAAAAAAAGATATGGTTTGAAGCATGCTTAAGTAAAAACATTGAGGAGGGATGATATGGGTAAATGGTTGAATCTATTTTGGGATAAAGAAAAGAGTTATATACATCTTGCATCTGTAAACGACAATGATATCAGCGAGTATAACGAAACAATGCTATCTGCACTGACCCTAATGGGAGGGCTGCTGATGCTTCCCCCGCTGTTGTCAGTGCCTTTTAGTAAAACTAAGATAGACGTAGTACCCGCCTATTTTTTGGCTGCCTTTCTCTTTTTCGCTCTATTCCTTCTATTCAGGCTTTCCATCATGAAAAACTATATTCTTGTAGGGTTGTATTTCTGCTTTTCTGTGTTTTTTTCATTCGCTATTTATCTAAGCGTAATCCACACACCCAATATGCGGGCGACAATTCTATTGGGGGCGTTTTGTATTATGCCGCTTGGCTTTATCGATCGTCCTGCTCGTATGAACCTGTTTGTAGCTTTTTGGTTTATGGTACATACGATTTTGGCTTTTTACCTAAAACCGCAATATGCGTTAGATGATACAGTTAATACCCTATGTTTTGCTATTCTCGGGTGTTTTATCGGTAATATAATGGTGCAGGTTCGTTTGGAAAGCTATGAGGCACGCCGCTTGTTGACTATTGAAAAAGAAACCGATGTGCTGACAGGTTTATTCAATCGCCGTAAGTTGTTTGAAACATTGGTGGCTTTAGAAACAACTGATGCAGAAAATCCCACCGGAATCATGATGATTGATATTGATTACTTCAAGGAATTCAATGACAATTACGGCCATGCCGCCGGTGATAGGTGTCTGAGTAATTTGGGTGAAGTGTTGATAAAATTCACACAGAATTTTCGTCTCCATATCTATCGCTATGGCGGTGAGGAATTTGTAGCAATGGCATATGGATATAACGAGAAAGAACTGTTATCTATCGCAGAAAGTATACGGATAGCTGTGCAAAGCATAGATAGAAACTTGTATAGCA
Source organism: uncultured Clostridiaceae bacterium (assembly GCA_964568265.1). Taxonomy (GTDB): domain Bacteria; phylum Bacillota; class Clostridia; order Lutisporales; family Lutisporaceae; genus JAAYKT01. Next base: position 1,954 of record CAZMPR010000154.1, read on the forward strand.
CTACCGCCAGTATCGGAGTTGCCTATTGTGGAGAAGAACAAGTTAGAAATTATGAAAATGTAATTGATAGAGCAGATAAGGCAGCTTATGCCGCTAAGCGCGCAGGACGTAACACAGTATGTATGGAGTAAAAAGAAAGCATTATGGTGTTGCATAAAAGTGATAGGTTTCCGAAAGCTATTGTTGAAGATTAATTAAAGCTCATTAATCTTCTTTTGGGAACACAGTATTGGGTTGAAATATAGTAACATTAATGTTATCAATTAGAAATTGAGAAGGCTAAATTTCCCCGTCTTCATATCTTCCCCTCCTCTTTTAACCAATTCAAAGTATCTACAATAGTTTGTTCAAAGGGGCGGATGGTGTATCCCAATTCACGACGGGCTTTTTCATTTGAAAAGCTTGAATTGCTTGTAAGCGTATACAGTGAATAGCGGTTATATAAAGGCTTCTTTTTCCTAAGCTTATAGTACGCTGTGAAAAGAGGAAGAAGTCCTGAGGCTACCCATGTGGGCAGGAAGAGCTTTATTCGTCGTATGTTTGTCTGTCTCTGCACGCATTGCAAAATCTCTTTAATTGATATGTAGCGGTTGGAAAGTATATAACCTTCACCAGCTTTTCCTTTTTCGCAAGCGGATATTATGCCTTTTGCCACATCCCGTACATCAACAAAATCGTATCCGCCTTTGATTCCTGCGGGAAGCCGTTTGTTTGCACAATCCATAAGAACTTGGGTGATATAACCTACCTCATAGTCGTGGGGACCACATAGACCTGACGGGAAGACCAGGCTTGCATTCAGCCCGCGGTTACGAAAAGCATCCGTAACGATTTGCGAAGCCTCGGCTTTGGTTTTTCCGTAAAAACCTATGATGTTCTCAGGAACGAAATTGTTCGTCTCAACTATTGTTTGTCCTTTGGGCAATTCCGTCAGGGCATGCACTGAGCTTACATGTACAAGTTTTTTTACTTTAGTGCGGATGCATTGTTTGACAATATTATCGGTGCCTCTGACGTTTACTTCAAATACTCTGCGGTCATAATTCCAAGTGGTGGAGACTATACCTGCGGCATGAATTGCAATGATTCCGGTATCGGAAGGAACATTGAAGAAACGTTGCAGGTCATCATTATTTAATATATCCCCTTTATATATTTCAATTTTATCAGATAATCTATCAATGCCCCGGTCGCGAGGCAGTACAAGGACACGAATTTTCATTTCTTGTGTCATAAGCTCATGAATGATATTATTGCCCAAGTACCCGGTAGCGCCTGTGATTAAATAAATAACAGCCATATAGATTCCTCCCTGTTATAAAGCTGTCAAAAAGATTTGATTTGGCGATAAGCAGATGTGTATCTTTGCTTGTGTTTATAGTATATTATCAATTAAACGGCCAATCAACTTACTTATGCTAAAATATAGTATATGTATTTAAATGATTAAAAATCTAAAATGAAATGCCATTATATTAAATCTCCGTATCAGTCTATTATTATTGTATCTTTCTATTTAAAAAATCGGGGTCGGGGTATGCGGAGTTTTAGAATATACCTCGTTTACCTCTAATATATATATATATGAAAGAACTATTAGGGGTGAAAAAAATGAAAAGAAGGATGCGAATCTTGTCGGTTATAATATGTTCTGCAATGCTGTTTACCGGTTGTACAAATCCGTTAGCATCGTTGAGGGAGTTTTTCAATAAGAAAACCGCAATAATAAATGAGGAGCCGGTAATGGATGAAGTGGCCGAAAAAGAGGATTTGAGTAATGTTACCAAAGAAATGCCGGACGGTACAAGGGCTACCGTGTTGTATTATAAAGATGGTGATAATCTATTGGTTCCGATTATGAGGTATATACCAAAAGGGGATATGGGAATAGCGAAGGCGGCCATAAAAGGTATGATATACAGCCCGGAATTGTCGGAAAATATTAAGCCCACCGGTTTGTATCCCACCTTGCCTCAAGGAACGGTTATTATCGGAGCCACGATAAAAGAAGACGGGCTGGCTATAGTGGACTTTAACGAGAACTTTTTGAACTTCGACAGCGTAGAGGGGGAAGCATTGGGCATCAAGGCGTTGGTTTATACCCTTACCGAGTTTCCCAATATTGAATCGGTACAAGTAAAAATAGAGGGCAAAGAAATAGAAGAGATGCCTTACGGCACAAAAACAGGTACTCCGCTGAAACGTTCGGAAATCAACTTGATTAAACCGGATAAAATGGATGATAAAATGTCTAAAGTTATGGTATACTATCAAAAGAAAGGAAGCGGATACTATTCTTACTATGTTCCGTTGACAAAATTGGTATCCGG